>NZ_SJWV01000189.1:0-7397 GCF_004352695.1 Escherichia sp. KCJ4928 | reverse complement strand
CATTATGACAGTTGATGACTATTTCCGTCAGTTTTACAAGTAGCCAGGAAGGATAAGAAGAACATAAAAAATGGCACTATTCTCTAAAATATTAATTTTTTATGTGATTGGTGTGAACATATCCTTTGTCATTATCTGGTTTATCTCACATGAGAAAACACATATTCGTTTACTTAGTGCATTCCTGGTCGGAATAACCTGGCCAATGAGTCTGCCTGTGGCATTACTTTTTTCTCTCTTTTAGGAGCTGTAGTTGAGTGGACCCGCTGGTTATCGTGAAACGAAGCGTCTCTCCTCAAAACTGGATTTGCGGAACGACGAACGAAGCAGTCGCCTGACTGCTTCGTTCATTAAAGTGAAATTTATTTCTGTGGGCGCATCGCCGGGAAGAGAATAACGTCGCGAATAGTATGACTGTTTGTAAACAGCATAATCATTCGGTCGATACCAATACCCAGACCAGCGGTTGGCGGCAGACCATATTCCAGCGCAGTCACGTAATCTTCGTCATAGAACATGGCTTCGTCGTCACCTGCAGCTTTAGCGTTAACCTGTTCCTGGAAACGTTCAGCCTGATCTTCTGCGTCGTTTAATTCGCTAAAACCATTACCGATTTCACGACCACCGATGAAGAATTCAAAACGGTCGGTGATTTCCGGGTTAACATCATTACGGCGCGCCAGCGGTGACACTTCTGCCGGATATTCCGTAATAAAGGTTGGCTGAATCAGATGTGCTTCTGCCACTTCATCAAAGATCTCCGTGACAATACGTCCCAGCCCCCAGCTTTTCTCTACCGTAATTCCGATAGATTCAGCTAATGCTTTAGCAGCATCAAAATTATCCAGGTCGGCCATATCGGTTTCTGGACGATATTTTTTGATTGCTTCGCGCATGGTGAGTTTTTCAAACGGTTTGCCGAAATCAAACACATGCTCGCCATAAGTGACTTTAGTGGTACCCAGAACCTCTTGTGCCAGGGTGCGGAACAGGGACTCTGTCAGTTCAATCAAATCGTGGTAATCCGCATACGCCATGTAGAGTTCCATCATTGTGAACTCAGGATTATGGCGAACAGAAATACCTTCATTACGGAAGTTACGGTTGATTTCGAATACCCGTTCAAAACCGCCTACAACCAGACGTTTCAGATACAGCTCCGGCGCGATACGCAGGTACATATCTAAATCCAGAGCGTTATGATGGGTAATAAACGGGCGAGCAGATGCCCCACCTGGAATTACCTGCATCATCGGGGTTTCTACTTCCATAAAGCCGCGCGCGACCATGAACTGGCGGATAGCGGCCAGAATTTTTGAACGGACAACAAACGTTTGACGGGATTTATCGTTAGCGATGAGGTCCAGATAACGTTGACGATAACGGACTTCCTGATCCTGCAGACCATGGAATTTATCTGGTAAAGGACGTAGTGCTTTTGTCAGCAGGCGCAACTCAGTACAGTGAATGGAAAGCTCACCGGTTTGCGTCTTAAACAGCGTACCGCGGGCACCGATAATGTCACCCAGATCCCATTTTTTAAACTGATCGTTATAAACACCTTCTGGCAGGCTATCTCTTGCAACGTACAGTTGAATACGGCCACCGACATCCTGCAACGTTACAAAGGAGGCTTTCCCCATGATACGACGGGTCATCATTCGGCCAGCAACCGAGACTTCAATGTTTAAGGATTCCAGTTCCTGGTTATCCTTCGCATCAAACTCTTCGTGCAGCTGGTCAGAGGTATGGTCGCGGCGAAAATCATTGGGAAACGCCACACCTTGCTGACGTAGTGCCGCCAGTTTTTCGCGGCGATTTCTCAGTTCATCGTTAAAATCAATAGCCTCATTGGCTCCCCGTGTTTCTTGTTCAGACATTTTGGTTCCTCTAAATCCAGCTTTCAATTTAGCGTAGATAAAGAGACAGATCGGTACACTGTATTATCTGCCTCGACTATTAATAACTCAGTTTATCTTATCGAAACTAACGCTTACCTCAAGTTGATATCACTAATAAATAACCATCAAAATGGTTTAAATGACTTATTAATCTAGATTTGCTAGTGTTATAAACTGAAAGTTAATTTATTCATAACCAATTGTTTTTACGACAGTTAATCGTTGCTCTCCTGTATCATATTCGTCGGCGTGCTAAACAGAAAACGGGTAGCAAAGGCCAATACGACGATGATCGCGACACAAGCCAACGTCCACTCTCCCATCTGAGAAAAGAATCGCTGGTAAGCTGCAATTGCCATACCGCTAATTTGCGACTCTGTCGTCTGCTGTGCCACGACGCCTGCCAGCCAGTTGGCGACCGCGCCTGTTGCCAGCATATAGATCCCGGTTAATACGCCAGACATTTTCAGACGCGTGATTTGCGCAATCGCCACCGGGTCAATAAAGAGTTCGGCAAAGCCCATTAGCGCCAACCCGGATATCATCACGCCCATTGACGTTTGACCGTCAGCCGCTGCATGTCGGGCATCAAATGCCAACAACATAAAGCCACAAGCCATCAGCAGTAAGCCAAAGGCAAACTTCAGCCAGACGCGCAATGTTGAGTTGCCGCGGCTTTCTGGCGACGCCAGCCAGGCCAGTACAACCCCAGCGAGCATCACCGCAATTGCATTCACCGACTGGAATAGTGCTGTAGGTACTTCAATATTGAATGCCTGACGATTCACAAAGCGATCGATAAACAAGCTGATGGTACTGCCGCCCTGTTGTGCCAGTACCCAGAACAATGTCCCGACAAACATCAACAATACAATTTGCCAAAGAGCACGGCGATGTTCGGGGAATTTGATCATCATGCGGGCAATGATTTGTGCGGCAATGAGGCAAACGATCGCCAGCAAATATCCCGACCAGTCGTTCTCCAGCAGCAGGGTAAAAAATACTGGGGCTAAACAGAGCATCACCACTAACCAGCTCCATACTGGTAAGGCAAATTTCACGCTAGTGAGCGCTTTTTTATCCATACTACGCGTGGACTGGAAATGACGATGCCCGCTTAAGAAAATCAACAAACCGATAAACATGCCGCCACCCGCAAGGGCAAAGCCAACATGCCATCCATACCACTGAGCAGCCAGGCCGCAGGCGATTGGGGCGGCGATAGAACCGATATTGCCCGCAGCATACAGCAGCGAAAAACCGCCATCACGTCGATGATCGTTCTCGTCGTAGAGCTCGCCAAGCAAACAGCTGATGTTTGATTTGAATAAACCGTAGCCACAAATAATGATTGCCAGCGCCAGATACAGGCTAAAGGTTGAATTTGTATCAATGCCCAGCACCACATGGCCAAGGGTCATTAACAGCGCGCCGGCAATCACTGCAGTGCGGTTGCCGAGCAGGCGGTCGGCAAGCCAGCCGCCGAGAATAGGGGTAACGTAAACCAGAGAAGCATATGCGCTGAACAGGCTGATGGCATGGTTATCATCAAAACCAAGCTGATGGGTGAGATAGAGAATGAGTAAGGCACGCATGCCGTAAAAACTGAAGTACTCCCAGATTTGGATCGCCACGATATAGTATATCGCGCGCGGCTGTGAGGGTGTTTTCATGTGTTCTCCTTATGAGCAAAAAAGGGAAGTGGCAAGCCACTTCCCTTGTACGAGCTAATTATTTTTTGCTTTCTTCTTTCAATACCTTAACGGTATAGCGGCCATCAGCCTGACGGTATGCACCGTGAATATCGGTTTCAAAGCCCGGATAGTGAGCGCCGATTTCACACAGCATCTGCAGGAACTCCAGAACCGGACGGCTTTCTTCGGTGATCATTTCACCCGGCATTACCAGAGGAACTCCCGGCGGATACGGAAGGATCATATTGGCGTTAATACGACCTACCATTTCGTCGAGGTAAACTTCTTCGGTCATACCGTGCAGCTCTTTCTGGAATGCAGCATACGGAGTCATTACCATCGTCGGCAGCACTTCAAATGCGCGATACATCAGATCCGGCAGATTGTGGTGAACAATCAGTTTGTGGATATTCTGAGCCAGTTCCTGAATACGCATGTTTTCATAGAATTCAGGATCTTCACGATACAGAGACGGCAGCATGTTTTTCACACGCAGGTTCAGGTCGAACGCACGTTTGAAGTCAGTCAGAGCACGCAGCAGGCTCAGTGCTTTGGTCTTATCGATACCGATGCTGAACAGGAACAGCAGGTTATACGGACCGGTTTTCTCAACAACGATGCCATGTTCGTCGAGGTATTTCGCCACGATGCTGGCCGGAATACCAAAGTCGCTCATGGTGCCGTCTTTTTCCATCCCCGGAGTCAGCAGGGTGACTTTGATCGGGTCAAGATACATGTGCTCGTTATCGATGTTTTTGAAGCCGTGCCAGGTGCTGTCAGAACGCAGCGGCCAGCATTCAGTCGTATCGATATGATCCGGCTGCCATACATCAAAGAACCAGCCATCAGATTCCGTTCTCAGACGTTTGATCTCTTTACGGAATTTGATCGCACGTTCAATGGAACCGTTGATCAGACGTTTACCTGCATTGCCTTTCATCATCGCCGCAGCGGTTTCAGTGGACGCCACGATACCGTAGTGAGGAGAAGTGGTGGTGTGCATCATGTAGGCTTCGTTAAAGGTTTCTTCGTTTACGTCACCTTTAACGTGGATCATGGAAGCCTGAGAGAACGCCGCCAGCAGTTTGTGAGTGGACTGGGTTTCGTAAATCACTTTCCCTTCTACACGGCCACCGCTCATACCGCATTTACCTTCGTAAATCGGTGAGAAGTTGGTGTAAGGCACCCACGCGGAGTCAAAGTGGATGGATTTCACATCCAGTGTTTTCTTGATGAAGTCGGTGTTGTACAGCAGACCATCATAGGTAGAGTTGGTAATTACAGCATGTACCGGCCAGGTTGCGTTTGGTGTTTCTTTCACGCGCTTAGCAATGGTAGCGTGCTGGAATTCACTCTGTGGGATACCACCAAGAATACCGTAAGCGTTACGGGTCGGGCGGAAATAGATTGGCGTAACATCGCTCATCATCATCAGGTGGGTCAGCGATTTGTGGCAGTTACGGTCAATCAGAATGGTGCTGCCTGCCGGAGCAGAGTACATGCCAACAATTTTGTTCGCAGTGGAAGTACCGTTGGTCACCATGTAGCTGCGGTCTGCGTTAAAGACGCGAGCGATATACTGTTCTGCTTCTTTGTGTGGACCACTGTGATCCAGCAGAGAACCCAGTTCAGATACTGAAATGGAAATATCAGATTTCATGGTATTCGGACCAAAGAAATCATAGAACAGGCTACCTACCGGGCTTTTCTGGAATGCAGTACCGCCCATGTGACCAGGAGTACAGAAAGTATATTTACCTTCACGAACATATTTAAACAGTGCTTTAGTCAGCGGAGGCAGAATAGTGTTGATATATTCGTCAGTGGTCTGCTTGATCTTATTAGCAATATCTTCAGCAGCACCCAGCGCATATTCAAAGAAGCTAATCTGTAAACGCAGGTCATTCAGGCTTACATCGAGAGTGGAATACGTATTAGCGAACGCGTACAACGGCAGGTTCTCGTTCATTTTGCTAATTTCTTCGCACAGCTCGAGATTATATTTATCCCAGTCAAAAATAACGCCGCACAGACGCGCATTGTTTTCGATCAGTTTTAATAAGTCGTCACGGTCGTTCGGGTAAACAATCTGGAAGTTCAGACGTTCAAGCGCGCGATGAAGTTCACGGATGGGTTCTTCTTTAAAATAAACCCCCATGTGATTCAATATTGCAATAACGTTCATAGTCATATCTCCAGGTAAAAAAGGCCCCTCCCAACACATGGGACAAAATGAAAGGAGGAGCCTCGGAAAATACTTTTAATTAATGTGCGTTAGACGCGGTGTGGTTATCCATTGAGTGGCTCTGGCGCTCGTGCATTTTGCGAGCGTAGAACATCAGGATAATCAGGCTGACGATGAAGGTACCTGCCAGCTCGAAGGAGCTTGCGCCCATCAGCGCGATGAAGCAGAACACGCAACCCAGTACAGAGCAGATCAGGCTGACAAAGTTGCGGATGTTAACGCCTTCAAAACGAATCAGGTCAACGCAAGAGTAGAAGTACGGCAGCATAGTCAGCAGTACTGCGATACCGGTCAGTTCACCGAACAGGTCAGATGCTTTACCACCGGCAGAGTTCATCAGAGTGATGAGGATCATCAGGGCAGTCATTTTCACTGCAGCCAGCAGCAGACCTTTTTTCGGAATACCGTTGCTGTCGACTTCACCATAAACTTTCGGGAAGTTACCGTCGTTAGCGGCACGTACACCTGCCTGGCCTACCAACATCATCCAGGAGCCCAGAGAAGTCAGGCACGCAAAGGCGGTGAATGCAGAAACCAGCGGCGCAGCCCAGTTACCGAGGATAGTTGAAGCACTGATTGCAAACGGAGCACCGGAAGCCGCCATTACAGAAGACGGATACATACCGGAAAGCACCTGAGTCGCAGCGATATAAACAATACCTGCTAAACCAGTACCCAGCATGGTTGCCAGCGGAACGGTACGTTTCGGGTTTTTAACCATACCAGTACTTACTGCTGCGGATTCAACACCCACGAAGGCCCACAGGCAGAGCAGAATACTTTTAATGATCGCATGACCATCAGTGGTATCCGCAGTATTCCAGTTAGCTGCATAAGTTGCCGCATCAAACCAATGCCAGCCAACAATAGCAGTCATCACCACAGGAATAAGAACCAGCACCAGACCAATAGTGGTTAAACGGCTTACCCAAGTACCGCCGAGCATATTTACAAAGGTAAATACCCAGACGATAGCAATACAGGCGATACCCGCCGGAACAGGATCATTTAATACTGGGAAGAAGGTGGAAAGATAAGATACCGCGGTAATACCAATCGCCAGGTTACCAATCCAGTTAGCATGGTAATAAAGAACACCTGTCTGAAAACCAAATGCAGGGGAAATTTCTCCGGCATAAGCAATTGGGCCACCTTGTTGCGGGTTTTTTGTTGCCAGTCGGGCATATACATACGCCAGCGACATTGCACCAATAATAGAGATAATCCAACCCCAGATAGCAATACCACCGATACTTGCTAGGTTCGCAGGTAATAATGCAATACCGCTCCCCATCATATTACCGGCAACAACACCGGTACAGGCAAATAGCCCGATCTTCTTGGCAGAACTCATGCTCTTCTCCTAATTTCATTTTTGAATTTGGAGTCCGGGTCATGATGTATAACTATTTCCTGACCAGACCAAACTGGCGCTAAGATTACTCACGAAAAAAGGATTAATCCTAAAGATTAGGTGAAATAATACAAAAGTTTCTGTAAGTGAGAACTTGAGGTTTTTTATTAACACATCAGGATCGCAAGTTGATATCATGAAAA
>NZ_SJWV01000188.1:0-7483 GCF_004352695.1 Escherichia sp. KCJ4928 | reverse complement strand
TGGGAGAAAGGCAGTCCGCTGCATAAATCTACGCAACAGGTTAGAACCCAAGGCCCGATACGGCATGCGGACTGCAGGCAGAGAAAACTGGCCGATTTTCTCTGCACTGGAGGGATAATACAAGGCCGGATAGGGCGCTCGCGCCGCATCCGGCAGGGATAACGCGTACTTTGTCGGCAATATGAAGTTATACAGATAATTTGTTGTGAACCTGCTTGCGTAACCGGTTAAAAAGGGAACGCAACTTCTTATACCGTAAGGCTAAAAGCAGTACAGCCAGCCCAGCGTAGATGAGCGGCTGCGGTGAAATAATCTTCACTGACCACAGATAATGTATTGGGGCCAGGATCGCGACAAGATAGACGAAATTATGCAACTGTTGCCAGTGCTTGCCGAGTTTTCGCTGCATCGCCTGGGTTGAAGTAAACGCTAAAGCAAGCAAAATAACCCAGCTGATAATTCCTAACGTTAAATAAGGCCGGGTAATTAACTCCTTGCCTAATAACGCCAGATTATTCACGCCCAGCTCCAGCAATGCGTAACTGGTTAAATGCAGTGTCGCCCAGGCAAAGCACCATAAGCCTAACAGGCGGCGAGTGCGTATCAATAACGGCTGTTTTGCGTAGCGTGCCAGAGGTGTGATTAACAAGGTCGCCAGCAAAAATTTCAGTGCAGTGCGACCGGTAAAATGCTGAATATCTTTCACCGGATCGGCACCCAGTCCACCGTGATTGATCGCCCAGACCAGCCAGAGAAACGGCAACAATCCGGCAAGATGCAGGCTAACTTTCAGCCATGTCACCTGTTTTGCTGTCAGACGCATTCAGAAATTCTCCCGCAAATCCAGGCCACGATACAGCGATGCCACCTGGTCGGCGTAACCATTAAACAGTAGCGTTGGCTGGCGCTGAACATCGAGGATGCCGCCTGAACCAATAAATCGTTCGGTAGCCTGTGACCAGCGCGGGTGATCAACATGCGGATTAACGTTGGCGTAAAAACCGTATTCGTCAGGCGCTGCCAGATTCCAGGTGGTTGGCGGACGCTCGCGGGTCAGCTTAATACTGACTATCGATTTAATCCCTTTAAAGCCATATTTCCACGGCACAATCAGTCGTACCGGCGCGCCATTTTGTGGCGGTAACGCCTTGCCATAAACACCCACGGTCATCAGTGTGAGCGGATGCATTGCTTCGTCGAGACGCAATCCTTCGACATAAGGATATTTCAGCCCGCCGCCGATAAAGCGGTCCTGCTGGCCTGGCATTTGTTCCGGTGCATAAATTGTTTCGAAAGCGACATACTTCGCATTGCTGGTGGGTTCGGCAAGCGCCAGCAATTTGTGCAGCGGAAAACCAATCCACGGCACCACCATCGACCATGCCTCCACGCAGCGCATACGATAAATACGCTCTTCCAGCGGGAAGCGACGGGTTAAATCATCGTGATCGAGGGTCAATGGTTTTGCCACTTCGCCGCTGATTTTCAGTGTCCATGGATCGGTTTTCAGGCTACCAGCATTAGCGGCGGGATCGGCTTTATCCAGCCCGAATTCATAGAAGTTGTTATAACCGGAGACTTTATCTACTGGCGTCAGTGGCAGGTTATTTTGCCAGGCGGCAGGCTTGCTGAACTCCAGCGGTTTTCCGGCGGGGGCGGGCGGGCGATCGTTCCCTTTAAACCAGCTAAGCAGATCGGCATGCGCAGCGTGAGGCAAAGAAAGTGCAGCTGCACTGATGCCCAGTGCTTTTAACACCTGCCGACGCTTCATAAAGAATACCGACTCGGCCGTAACATCTGATTCTTTTAAAAATTGATTCTTTTTCATAAGCCATCACACTTTTTTGTCGTTAGCCAGCAAGAGCCGTTTACTGTTAATCTGTCAGGGAGTGTCCTCCCTAACAGTAGCAGAGATCTGCTTTTACATATTTATGCATTAACTGCCACGATAGGTTGAATACCCATATTGGCTAAGTAATAAAGGCACATGATAATGCTCGTTCACTTTATTAATATGAAATTCAACGGGGATCTCAGGGAAGAAACTTTCAAGATTTTGTTTCTTGAAATAGTCCCCGGTTTTAAATACGACACGGTAATCGCCCGTAGTTGCAGTTTGCTCGGGCCACAGTGCCTTAATTCGTCCATCCTTATCTGTTTTGGCGGTATTAAGTTGTAACCAGCCGTTATCCGCCTTCTTTTCAAGAGTGACTGTCACGTCAGCAGCGGGTTTTCCGGTTTGCTGGTTCAAAATGTGCACGCTAAGAATGTTTTGTTGTGCAGCATAGACCAAAGAAGGTAATGAAAATGCAGCCGTTACTACGGAGAGTACTAAATAACGCTTTAACATGTTTATATCCTTGTCATGTGAATGAGTTTTGAGGATAGCGAAAAAATGTCCAGGGTAACCTTACAGCAGCATTACAATTTTGTAATGAACCAGGTTGTTTCTATAACATATGATTTATGGCATATTATTTTCATGAAGATTTTACTTATTGAAGATAATCAAAGGACCCAGGAGTGGGTAACGCAGGGGCTTTCCGAAGCGGGTTATGTCATTGATGCCGTTTCTGATGGCAGAGATGGGCTTTATCTTGCGCTGAAGGATGATTATGCATTGATCATTCTGGATATTATGCTTCCGGGTATGGATGGCTGGCAGATCTTACAAACGTTAAGAACGGCAAAGCAAACCCCTGTTATTTGCCTTACTGCAAGGGATTCTGTCGATGACAGAGTCAGAGGGCTGGACAGTGGAGCAAATGATTATCTGGTAAAACCTTTTTCATTTTCTGAGTTGCTGGCAAGGGTTCGGGCACAATTAAGGCAACATCACGCTTTGAATTCAACATTAGAAATCAGCGGCTTAAGAATGGACTCTGTTAGTCAAAGTGTGAGCAGGGACAATATCAGTATTACACTGACGCGCAAGGAGTTTCAGTTACTTTGGCTACTGGCCTCCAGAGCTGGCGAAATTATACCCAGAACGGTTATTGCGAGTGAAATTTGGGGAATCAACTTTGATAGTGATACCAATACGGTGGATGTCGCCATTCGCAGGCTCCGCGCAAAAGTTGATGATCCTTTTCCTGAAAAGCTAATTGCCACAATCCGTGGGATGGGATATTCGTTCGTAGCGGTAAAAAAATAATGAAAAGATTGTCTATAACCGTCCGTTTAACCTTGCTTTTTATATTGCTACTGTCTGTTGCTGGTGCTGGAATTGTCTGGACTCTCTATAATGGCCTGGCAAGTGAGTTGAAATGGCGCGATGATACAACACTCATTAACCGGACAGCACAGATCAAGCAGTTGTTAATTGATGGGGTAAATCCAGATACGTTACCTGTGTACTTTAACCGGATGATGGATGTTAGTCAGGATATCTTGATCATTCATGGTGATAGCATCAATAAAATTGTTAACCGGACAAATGTCAGTGATGGCATGTTAAATAACATACCTGCTAGTGAGACAATCAGCGCAGCTGGCATTTACAGAAGCATTATTAATGATACAGAGATAGATGCTTTACGAATTAATATTGATGAAGTTTCGCCATCATTAACGGTTACTGTGGCTAAATTGGCTTCAGCCAGACATAACATGCTTGAACAGTATAAAATCAATAGCATTATAATTTGCATTGTCGCCATTATACTGTGCTCAGTATTAAGTCCGCTGTTAATCCGAACGGGGTTACGAGAGATCAAAAAGTTGAGTGGTGTAACGGAAGCGCTGAATTATAACGATAGCCGGGAGCCTGTTGAGGTTAGCGCATTACCGAGAGAACTAAAACCTCTTGGGCAGGCGTTGAATAAAATGCATCATGCTTTAGTCAAAGATTTTGAGCGTCTAAGTCAGTTTGCTGACGATCTCGCTCATGAACTTAGAACGCCCATTAATGCATTACTGGGTCAGAATCAGGTTACGCTCAGTCAAACCAGAAGTATCGCTGAATATCAAAAAACAATTGCCGGTAACATTGAAGAGTTGGAAAATATTTCGCGGTTAACAGAGAACATACTGTTTCTTGCCCGGGCAGATAAAAACAATGTTTTGGTGAAACTGGACTCGCTTTCTCTCAATAAGGAAGTCGAAAATTTGTTGGATTATCTTGAATATCTTTCAGACGAGAAAGAGATTTGCTTTAAGGTCGAGTGCAATCAGCAAATCTTTGCGGATAAAATTTTACTGCAACGAATGTTATCGAATCTTATTGTTAATGCCATTAGATATTCACCAGAAAAATCGCGTATTCATATAACCAGTTTTCTTGATACCAACGGCTATCTTAATATTGATATCGCCAGTCCTGGAACGAAAATACATGAGCCTGAAAAACTCTTCCGTAGATTTTGGCGGGGAGATAATTCGCGTCATTCCGTAGGTCAGGGACTTGGTCTTTCTTTAGTCAAAGCGATTGCCGAATTGCATGGGGGAAGTGCTTCATATCACTATCTCAATAAGCATAATGTGTTCCGAATTACGTTACCGCAAAGAAATTAACATAGGGCTTCAGTACGCCATAAATTAACCGTGAAAAAACGCAGCCACGTCGTGAGTACTAACGCGGCTGCGATTAATTATGCGCTTACATTCAAACGTAACAGGGATTAACCCGCGTAAGCTGCCAGCATTTCCTGCGCCGCCAGTTTACCCAACGCATTCGCTGCGAAAGGACTGTCGCCGGTGAGAAGTTTACGGTCCTTATGTACTCGCCCGGTGATGTCGTCATTAATGATGTTCATGCCCATTTTCTTCAGCTCTTCGCCGAAGTACCAGGTGAGATGACCTGGCATATAGCCAATATCTGGCGTTTGTTTGTCTGCGGCGTCTGGGAATGCGCAAATGGAATAACCATTCAGTGGGTTATCGCCGTGGCGAAGCGCCAGAAAAGCCGCCGGGCCGTGGCAAAGGGAGATAACAAAACGGTCATTTTTGATTGCCCACTGTAAAGCGGCAGCTACGTCCTGGCTTTCTGGTAAACCAATAAGTGCGCCATGACCACCAGGAACAAAGATTGCTGCATATTCGCTATCAGCGTTGAGGCTGGCAACAACATCCGCGAGTTTCTTCGGATTGCGGAACAACGATTTATGCTGCTCAAAGAATGGCATTACTTTTTCATCTTTGTGCGGCATAGCCCAGTATTCAAACTTGGTCATCAGACCGGAAATGGTCGCCACTTCGAATTCGAAACCTGCAGCATGGAGATGATACAACGGCAGCAACGTTTCAATCGGATGGTTACCGGTCGAGAACAGTTTTCCGTTATCGGTCGGCAAATAACGTTCGTCCGCGGCGATCACCAGAATTTTATGTTTACCGCGATAAGGTTTTGGATAGTCCACGCCATCAAGATCAGAGACAGGACTGGTATATTGGCTAAGCGAATATTCTGAAGGGAAGAATGCATTATCTTCAGCAATATCGACCTGCGGATTTTTACTTGTTTGAACAGTCATAGTGTATTCCTTATTGTTGCTTAGTTAGGGTAGTCACTATATTTGCGACTGAGCTGGTCGCTATTTTTAACCAGGCTGGAAAATTGAGTCAATATATCGAAAGCGGTAGTCGGCGGGTGTAAGTATGTAATGATGATGCTGCACTGGTGTTGAATATTATTCACGCCAAATTTTCCTTATTGAGTAACGTCGTCGCAAGTGGCCTCAATGATTTTAGACCATTATCAGAGGTACGGGGTGGCTGGGAGAGATTTAGTGCTGTGGAATATTGTGGTGCTGATGAATATTTATATCGCGGATTGGTAGAGAAAAATCTTATTTCATGCACTATTTTTGCAAATATTTCTATATGGGAAGCGTGTTTGTTACGGATTAATTCATAAAGAAATGCATTTGGGTGTTGGCTTGAAGAGTCGCTGGTTGATGTTGTTGTGCCAGGAGGGGCAGGGTAAGGTGCTGTATCGATATGCTTCGGCAATTGCGTGTGCCGCAGATGGAGATGAAATGTCAATAAAAAAGCCTGAGTTCGATGAGGGACGAACTCAGGCTAGTGTTCAGTTTTACAGTAACACGCCGCGGCGCGTTGGCTGATTAGAACTGGTAGACTAAGCCCACAGCCACGATATCATCGGTAGCGATGCCGTTTTCTTTGTAGAAGTCGTCGTCGTTGTCCAGCAGGTTGATTTTGTAATCAACATAAGTGGACATGTTTTTGTTGAAGTAGTAGGTCATACCAATATCAACATATTTAACCAGATCTTTGTTGGTGTAATGATGATTACCCTGGCTGTCGAAGTTATCACTATTTACACCGCCTAAATCCTTACCTTTAGATTGCAGGTAAGCGATGGACGGGCGCAGGCCAAAGTCGAACTGATACTGAGCAACAACTTCAAAGTTTTGGGTTTTGTTAGCGATGGCATCAGCATCACCGTAACCAGTCATGTTACGGGTTTCAGCATACATAGCTGCTAAGTAAACGTTATTAGCGTCATATTTAGCACCAACGGTCCATGCTTCTGCTGTTTCACCGCCAGCAGTTGCATCGAAGCGATCTCCATAACGAGTGTTATGCAAACCTTTGTGAACCTGATTGTCAGTACGGTCAGAATTAGAATATGCAGCACCCAGACTTAAACCGAAGTCGAAGTCATAGGAAGTGGACATACCGAAGCCGTCGCCGTTCTCTTTAGCTAACTTACGGCCATTACCGTTACCAGAACCTTCCTGACCGAATAATCCATCATCTTCATTATTACCCTGATATTGCAAAGCAAAGTTCAAGCCATCGACCTGACCAAAGAAGCCATTGTTACGGTAGGTTGCAACACCATTAGCACGACCGTTCATGAAGTTGTCAGCGCCAGCATAGGTATCGCCACCAAATTCTGGCAGCATATCGGTCCATGCTTCTACGTCATATACGACACCGTAGTTACGACCATAGTCGAAAGTACCATTCTGACCAAAGCCTAAACCTGCAAATGCCAGACGCGTTGCGGTATTACCCTTGTCGCTTTCAGGACCGTTTGCGCCAATGTTAAATTCCCACTGACCATAACCAGTGAATTGATCAGCGATCTGAGTTTCACCTTTGAAACCGATACGGGCATATGACATGTCGCCATCGCTGCCAGAATCATCAGAGAAGTAGTGCAGACCCACTACTTTTCCGTACAAATCCAGTTTATTACCATCTTTATTATAGACTTCAGCCGCATTTGCTGCGCCAGCAACTAATAATGCCGGGACCAGCATTGCCAGAACTTTTCTTTTCATTATGTATTCCCTTGTGATTATAATCTTCATGAATATATCAATAAGTGCCGTTATCCAAAAAAAAGCACATTTGGATACTATTCTATGAAGTTCATTTTATTTTAAAGATTACATGTAACAAATGCATTTAAAAGATTTCAAAATGTTTCTAATCTATTTAATATAATTTAGAATTATGAATTCTAAATATAAATATTCATGAAAATTATAAATGTATATCAATATGTTATGAG
>NZ_SJWV01000187.1:0-7486 GCF_004352695.1 Escherichia sp. KCJ4928 | reverse complement strand
AAAATGTGCAGCAGGTTATAATTTTGCATTTCGCTATTTCCGCACTTCTTATTTGCCGCGCATAATCCCTCGTTTTACAGATGCCCCTTTAATTTTGGCGAAGGATTTGTCTATGGCTGGGAATGTTCAGGAAAAACAGTTGCGATGGTACAACATTGCGCTGATGTCTTTTATCACTGTCTGGGGTTTTGGCAACGTTGTTAATAACTATGCCAACCAGGGGCTGGTGGTTGTTTTTTCATGGGTGTTTATCTTTGCACTCTATTTCACACCTTATGCGCTAATTGTTGGTCAGTTAGGCTCGACCTTCAAAGATGGGAAGGGCGGGGTCAGTACCTGGATTAAACACACGATGGGACCCGGACTGGCTTATCTCGCCGCGTGGACCTACTGGGTGGTGCATATTCCCTATCTGGCACAAAAACCCCAGGCAATTCTGATTGCGCTCGGTTGGGCGATGAAAGGCGACGGTTCGCTAATCAAAGAATATTCAGTCGTAGCGTTACAGGGGTTAACGCTGGTGCTGTTTATCTTCTTTATGTGGGTTGCTTCACGCGGTATGAAATCGCTGAAAATCGTCGGTTCTGTGGCAGGGATTGCGATGTTTGTTATGTCGCTCCTGTATGTGGCGATGGCGGTAACCGCGCCTGCGATTACTGAAGTGCATATTGCGACCACAAACATTACCTGGGAAACGTTCATTCCTCATATCGACTTTACCTACATTACCACTATTTCAATGCTGGTTTTCGCGGTTGGCGGAGCAGAGAAGATTTCTCCTTACGTTAATCAAACGCGCAACCCAGGAAAAGAATTTCCAAAAGGGATGCTATGCCTGGCGGTGATGGTTGCGGTTTGTGCCATTCTGGGCTCACTGGCGATGGGGATGATGTTTGACTCGCGTAATATCCCGGATGACTTAATGACTAACGGTCAATATTACGCCTTTCAGAAGCTGGGCGAGTATTACAACATGGGTAATACTTTAATGGTGATTTACGCCATTGCGAATACCCTGGGACAAGTAGCTGCGCTGGTATTCTCGATTGATGCCCCGCTTAAAGTGCTATTAGGTGATGCTGACAGCAAATATATTCCAGCCAGTTTATGTCGTACCAACGCTTCTGGTACGCCCGTTAATGGCTATTTTCTGACCCTGGTGCTGGTGGCAATTCTGATTATGCTGCCGACTCTCGGCATCGGTGATATGAACAATCTCTATAAATGGCTGTTGAATCTTAACTCGGTAGTGATGCCGCTGCGTTATTTATGGGTATTTGTTGCATTTATTGCAGTCGTTCGCCTGGCGCAGAAATATAAACCAGAATATGTCTTTATTCGTAATAAGCCTCTGGCAATGACCGTCGGGATTTGGTGTTTTGCCTTTACCGCCTTTGCCTGTTTGACGGGGATCTTCCCGAAAATGGAAGCCTTCACTGCAGAGTGGACCTTCCAGTTGGCGCTGAATGTTGCAACGCCGTTTGTGCTGGTAGGATTAGGACTGATTTTCCCGCTGCTGGCGCGTAAAGCGAATAGTAAATAATTATTGTGGTCGGTGACGCTGACTCTGGCAGATCTGACCCGTTTTTACATAATCGAGAAATGCGCGCAAGCCGCAGGACATATACTGGCGGTTTGGATAATAGATCTGGAAGCCTGAACGCTCTGTGCTCCAGTCTTCCAGTACACATTCTAAACGACCAGTATCAAGGTACTCCTTGATCTGTTCATAGAGCAGATACCCGATACCAGCACCCATCAAAACGGCCTCCAGTTCAGCATCAACATCATCCAGAATGATATTTCCTGCGACAGCAATTTCCAGCTCCTTTGCAAATTGCCAGTGGAAAGGTTTGCCGCTGGGATAACGAAAAACAACACATTGATAATTAAGCAGATCATGAGGATGGCGGGGTTTGCCATATCTTGCAAAGTACTCTGGCGTTGCTGCTACACATAATTTCACTGGTGGGCCGATCGCCACGCTGATCATATCTTTTTCGACGATGCCACTAAGTCGAACGCCAGCGTCAAAGCCCTGTTGGACGATATCGACAAGAGAATCGTCAGTTGTGAGCTCGACTTTAATATCAGGATATTCACGTGTGAAACCAACCAGTAAAGGCATTAAAAATATACGTGCAGCTACCCGGGCGGCATTGATTTTGAGCGTTCCTGTCGGTGTCAGACGAAAATCATTCATCTCATCTAACATGATCTGAATTTCGTCGAAAGCTGGGCGCAATCGTTCATAGAGATTAGAACCCGCTTCCGTTAACGATACGCTTCGGGTTGTCCGATTGAATAAGCGAATTTTAAGACGTTGTTCCAGTGTTTTAATACTATGGCTAATGGCGGACGAGGATAAGCCTAATTCATCGCCCGCTGCACGAAAGCTTTGATTACGGGCCACGGCAAAGAAAGTGGCAAAGTCAGACATATTCATCCGCATTAGTGAAAATCCTTCATTAACTCATCCTGAATCATCACGTTTACAGGATTATGCCGCCTGCGTAAAGTGCGCTCCAGAACTTAACGTGGAGGTAAAATTATGCAGTCTGAACGTATTTATTTGGTATGGGCCCATCCTCGTCATGATTCATTGACCGCACATATTGCTGATGCGATCCATCAGCGGGCAATGGAGCGGAAAATACAGGTGACGGAACTCGATTTATATCGGCGTAATTTCAACCCGGTGATGACGTCGGAAGATGAACCAGACTGGAAGAATATGGATAAACGTTATTCTCCAGAGGTTCATCAGCTTTATTCAGAGCTGCTTGAGCATGACACGTTAGTGGTGGTTTTTCCTCTCTGGTGGTACAGCTTCCCGGCAATGCTAAAAGGATATATTGACAGAGTATGGAATAATGGGCTGGCTTATGGAGATGGGCACAAATTACCATTCAATAAAGTTCGTTGGGTGGCGCTGGTTGGAGGAGACAAAGAATCATTTGTCCAGATGGGCTGGGAAAAAAATATAAGCGATTATTTAAAAAATATGTGCAGTTATCTTGGTATTGAAGATGCCGATGTCACTTTCTTGTATAATACAGTGGTATTCGATGGGGAAGAACTTCACGCGAGCTATTATCAGTCGTTATTATCTCAGGTACGGGATATGGTAGATGCACTATAAGATGTGTTAAAAACGCTGTAGCAGAATGAAGCGCGGAATAAAAAAGCGGCAACTCAATAAAGTTGCCGCTTTACGGGGAAATTAGAACATTACCTTATGACCGTACTGCTCAAGAATGCCTTTCACGCGTTCCATGGTCTCTTTCTTCGGTGGTTTAACACCGTCGAGTTTGTACTCTTCACCCATTGCCACCCATTTGTGTTTGCCCAGCTCGTGGTAGGGGAGAAGCTCGATTTTCTCAACGTTGCCCATATCACGGGTAAATTCACCGAGGCGATGCGCTGAATCGTCATCGTCAGACCAGCCTGGGACAACAACGTAGCGGATCCACACCTTCACATTTTTGTTCGCCAGATATTTGGCGAACTCCAGCGTGCGGTGATTGGAAACTCCAACCAGATTTTGGTGGATCTCGTCGTTCATCTGTTTGAGATCGAGCATTACCAGGTCGGTTACTTCCAGCAGTTCATCAATCACCGGATCGTAACGACGAACAAAACCGTTGGTGTCCAGACAGGTATGAATGCCTTCTTTTTTGCAGGCGCGGAACCAGTCACGAACAAACTCAGCTTGTAGGATTGCCTCACCGCCGGATGCGGTAACGCCGCCGCCGGAAGCGTTCATAAAGTGGCGATAGGTCACCACCTCTTTCATTAAATCTTCAACGGTAACTTCTTTACCGCCATGCGTATCCCAGGTGTCGCGGTTATGACAATACAGGCAGCGCATCAGGCAGCCCTGGAAAAAGGTGATAAAGCGAATACCTGGGCCGTCTACGGTTCCACAGGATTCAAAGGAGTGAATGCGACCAATAACTGACATTGCGGTGTTTCTCCAGATGTGGCCCATCTGAGGCCGTGTTGGTGCGCAGCTCGAAGGCTACGTCGAGTCTGTTTTGGCAGTCACCTTAGAGTATAGATAGCTGACAAAAAAGGCTCTCGTGCTAAAAAAGGCCCCACTTTCGTGGAGCCTTTATTGTACGCTTTTTACTGTACGATTTCAGTCAAATCTAATTACATAGATTGAGTGAAGGTACGAGTAATAACGTCCTGCTGCTGTTCTTTAGTCAGCGAGTTGAAACGTACTGCGTAGCCAGATACACGGATGGTCAGCTGCGGATATTTTTCCGGGTTTTCCATCGCGTCGAGCAGCATTTCACGGTTCATCACGTTAACGTTCAGGTGCTGACCACCTTCGATGGATGCTTCGTGGTGGAAGTAACCATCCATCAGACCAGCCAGGTTGGTCTTACGAACTTCGTCGTCTTTACCCAGTGCGTTCGGAACGATAGAGAAGGTGTAGGAGATACCATCTTTAGCGTAAGCAAACGGCAGTTTAGCAACGGAAGTCAGAGACGCTACAGCACCTTTCTGGTCACGACCGTGCATCGGGTTAGCACCCGGTCCGAACGGCGCGCCAGCACGACGACCGTCTGGGGTGTTACCAGTTTTCTTACCATACACAACGTTAGAAGTGATGGTCAGAACAGACTGAGTCGGGATAGCGTCACGGTAGGTGTGCAGTTTCTGAATTTTCTTCATGAAACGTTCTACCAGGTCAACAGCCAGGTCATCTACACGCGGATCATTGTTACCAAACTGCGGGTATTCGCCTTCGATTTCGAAGTCGATAGCAAGACCGTCTTCGTCACGAATCGGTTTAACTTTCGCATATTTGATTGCAGACAGGGAGTCAGCAGCAACGGACAGACCAGCGATACCACACGCCATGGTGCGGATAACGTCACGGTCGTGCAGCGCCATCAGAGAGGCTTCGTAGCTGTACTTGTCGTGCATGTAGTGGATGATGTTCAGTGCAGTGATGTACTGTTTAGCCAGCCAGTCCATGAAGTGATCCATGCGCTCCATCACTTCATCGTAGTTCAGGAGATCGCCTTTGATCGGTTCAGACTTCGGACCAACCTGCATTTTCAGTTTTTCGTCAACGCCGCCGTTGATTGCGTACAGCATGGTTTTCGCCAGGTTTGCACGCGCACCGAAGAACTGCATTTGTTTACCAACGATCATCGGGCTTACGCAGCAAGCGATAGCATAGTCATCGTTGTTGAAGTCCGGACGCATCAGGTCATCGTTCTCATACTGCAGAGAAGAGGTGTCGATGGACACTTTAGCGGCGAATTTCTTGAAGTTCAGCGGCAGTTTTTCAGACCACAGAATGGTCATGTTCGGTTCCGGAGACGGACCCATGGTGTACAGGGTGTTCAGGAAACGGAAGCTGTTTTTGGTAACCAGGGTACGACCGTCGAGGCCCATACCACCGATAGATTCGGTTGCCCAGATCGGGTCGCCAGAGAACAGTTCATCGTATTCCGGAGTACGCAGGAAGCGAACCATACGCAGTTTCATGACCAGGTGGTCAACCATTTCCTGCGCTTCTTGTTCGGTGATCTTGCCAGCTTTCAGGTCACGTTCGATGTACACATCCAGGAAGGTGGAGGTACGACCGAAGGACATTGCAGCACCGTTCTGAGACTTAACAGCAGCCAGGTAGCCGAAGTAAGTCCACTGGATAGCTTCCTGAGCGTTGGTAGCCGGACCAGAGATGTCGTAGCCGTATTTCGCAGCCATTTCTTTCATCTGACCCAGAGCGCGGTGCTGTTCAGCGATTTCTTCGCGCAGACGGATAGTCTGTTCCAGGTTTACGCCGTTTTCCAGATCAGCCTGCAGAGAAGTGAACTGTGCCAGTTTGTCTTTCATCAGGTAGTCGATACCGTACAGCGCAACGCGACGGTAGTCACCGATGATACGGCCACGGCCATATGCATCTGGCAGACCGGTCAGAACACCAGATTTACGGCAACGCAGGATGTCCGGAGTGTAAACGTCGAACACGCCCTGGTTGTGAGTTTTACGGTATTCAGTGAAGATTTTTTTGATCATCGGATCCAGTTCGCGGTTGTACGCTTTGCAGGAACCTTCGATCATTTTGATACCACCGAACGGGATAAGAGCACGTTTCAGCGGA
This sequence comes from Escherichia sp. KCJ4928, assembly GCF_004352695.1. NCBI lineage: Bacteria > Pseudomonadati > Pseudomonadota > Gammaproteobacteria > Enterobacterales > Enterobacteriaceae > Escherichia > Escherichia sp. KCJ4928. Next base: position 1,359 of record NZ_SJWV01000187.1, on the reverse strand, counting down.
GCTTCAGTCTGCAGACCAACGATTTTCTCAAGCTGCTTGTTGATGTAGCCAGCGTCGTGAGAGGTGATGGTGGAAGCAACAGCGGTGTCAAAGTCAACTGGCGCGTGAGTGCGGTTTTCCAGTTTAACGCCTTCCATTACTTTGTCCCACAGGGTGGTGGTCGCTTCAGTAGCGCCAGCCAAGAAGGACTCGTCACCCTCGTACGGAGTGTAGTTTTTCTGAATGAAGTCACGGACGTTTACTTCATTCTGCCAGTCACCTTTGGTAAAACCTTCCCAGGCTGTGGCTAACTTTTCATTAAGCTCGGACATGTAACACCTACCTTCTTAAGTGGATTTTTTATTTACTGCGTACTTCGACAACCATTAATGGTGGTCGTTTTCACGCAGGTAAATGACCCAGTATGTCAACCCAACCAACAAACCACCACCGATAATGTTGCCGATCGTAACCGGAATCAGGTTATCAGTGATGAAATTCATCACGGTCAGGTGAGAAAAATTTTCCGGTGCAGAACCGACAGCGGTCCAGAATTCCGGAGATGCGAAGTCGCGGATTACAATACCCATCGGGATCATAAACATGTTTGCGATACTGTGCTCAAAACCGCTGGCAACAAACATCGCGACCGGCAGCACCATAATGAACGCTTTGTCCATCAGGCTACGGCCAGAATAACTCATCCATACTGCCAGACATACCATCAGGTTTGCCAGGATACCAAGGCAGACGGCCTCAATAAAAGTATGGTGCACTTTGTGGTCGGCGGTTTGTAGGACGTTTAGTCCCCATTGACCATTTGCGGTCATATACTCGCCGGAAAGCCACATTAAAAGTACAAACAGCAGTGCGCCGACCAGGTTGCCAAAATAGACATTTAGCCAGTTTTTCGCCAACTGACCCCAGGTGATGCGCCCACTCGCCTTAGCAACAACAATCAACACTGTGGAAGTAAAGAGATCGGCTCCGCAGACAACACAAAGAATCAGCCCCAGAGAGAAGCAAATGCCGCCAACCAGTTTTGCCATGCCGAAGGGCATTGTGCCTGTGCCAGTGGTTGCTGTGATATAGAAGACGAATGCGATTGAGATGAAAACACCGGCGGTAATCGCCAGATAGAAAGTCTTAAGCGGATGTTTCGTTGCTTTATAGACACCCGCCTCTTCGGCCACTTTGGCCATTGCAGCAGGAAGTAAAAGATCAAAAGGGTTGTCAGCTTTCACACTAACTCTCTCTTTATTAAGTCGGCGACGAGATACTAACAAAGCATTATAGATGAGAAATTGATATAGATCATATCTCGCCTGGCTTATAGGCCCGTAACTCGCATGGTTTTTATGCAAATACGGAGTAAATATT
>NZ_SJWV01000186.1:0-7624 GCF_004352695.1 Escherichia sp. KCJ4928 | reverse complement strand
AAATAGGAAAGCAGCCACACGTTAATGCAATCAAAAATGGCTTTATTCGCTTAATGCCGTTAACCCTTGCGGGGGCCATGTTTGTATTAATTAACAACGTTTTTCTAAGCTTTGGGGAGGGGTCATTTTTTTATTCCTTAGGTATTCGCCTAGATGCCTCAACCATTGAAACACTTAATGGCCTGAAAGGTATTGGCGGCAACGTATATAACGGAACATTAGGGATAATGTCTTTAATGGCACCGTTCTTTATTGGCATGGCGCTGGCAGAAGAGCGTAAAGTCGATGCGCTGGCGGCTGGGTTGTTATCCGTTGCAGCATTTATGACCGTCACCCCATATAGTGTCGGTGAGGCCTATGCGGTTGGCGCAAACTGGTTAGGTGGAGCGAATATCATCTCCGGGATTATTATTGGCCTGGTGGTGGCAGAAATGTTTACCTTTATTGTCCGCCGCAATTGGGTCATTAAATTGCCCGATAGCGTACCTGCTTCAGTATCGCGTTCCTTCTCGGCATTAATTCCCGGCTTTATTATTCTTTCCGTGATGGGGATTATTGCCTGGGCGTTGAATACCTGGGGCACCAACTTCCATCAGATCATTATGGATACCATCTCAACCCCACTGGCATCGTTGGGTAGCGTGGTGGGCTGGGCCTATGTGATCTTTGTTCCACTGCTCTGGTTCTTCGGTATTCATGGCGCGCTGGCGCTGACCGCACTGGACAACGGCATTATGACGCCGTGGGCGCTGGAAAATATCGCGACCTATCAGCAATATGGTTCCGTCGAAGCGGCGCTGGCAGCCGGTAAGACCTTCCATATCTGGGCCAAGCCGATGCTGGACTCCTTTATTTTCCTTGGGGGCAGTGGTGCGACTTTAGGCCTGATCCTGGCTATCTTTATCGCCTCTCGCCGTGCTGATTATCGTCAGGTGGCAAAACTGGCGCTGCCGTCCGGCATCTTCCAGATTAACGAACCGATTCTGTTTGGTCTGCCAATTATCATGAACCCGGTGATGTTTATCCCGTTTGTACTGGTACAACCGATTCTGGCGGCAATCACCCTCGCAGCGTACTACATGGGCATCATTCCTCCGGTGACCAATATTGCACCGTGGACCATGCCAACCGGTCTGGGAGCCTTCTTTAACACCAACGGTAGCGTCGCCGCATTGCTGGTCGCACTCTTCAACCTTGGTATCGCAACGTTAATTTATCTGCCCTTTGTTGTGGTGGCTAACAAAGCACAAAACGCGATTGATAAAGAAGAGAGCGAAGAAGATATCGCTAACGCCCTGAAATTTTAATCGATGCCGGTACGGGTAATCGTGCCGGTAAGAATAGAGAGGAACGATGTATGATGGATCTCGATAACATTCCCGATACGCAAACGGAAGCTGAAGAGCTGGAAGAAGTGGTGATGGGGCTTATCATCAACTCCGGACAAGCGCGCAGCCTGGCGTATGCGGCACTGAAACAGGCGAAGCAGGGCGATTTTGCTGCAGCAAAAGCCATGATGGATCAGTCACGGATGGCATTGAATGAAGCGCATCTGGTACAGACGAAACTGATTGAAGGCGATGCGGGCGAAGGTAAGATGAAAGTGAGTCTGGTGCTGGTCCACGCTCAGGATCATTTAATGACGTCCATGCTTGCGCGTGAACTGATTACTGAATTAATTGAGCTTCATGAAAAACTGAAGGCATAAGGAGTCGATGATGCAGCCAGTGATTAACGCGCCGGAAATTGCCACTGCCCGAGAACAGCAGTTGTTTAATGGCAAAAACTTCCATGTGTTTATCTATAACAAAACTGAGAGTATCAGCGGGCTGCATCAGCACGACTATTATGAATTTACTCTGGTATTAACCGGGCGTTATTTCCAGGAGATTAACGGTAAGCGCGTGTTACTGGAACGGGGCGATTTTGTTTTTATTCCGTTAGGTTCGCACCATCAAAGTTTTTATGAGTTTGGTGCCACGCGTATATTGAACGTTGGGATCAGTAAACGCTTTTTTGAGCAGCATTACCTGCCGTTGTTGCCTTATTGCTTTGTCGCTTCGCAGGTATACCGGACCAATAACGCTTTTCTCACCTATGTGGAAACAGTGATTTCTTCATTGAATTTCCGCGAAACAGGGCTGGAAGAGTTTGTTGAGATGGTTACTTTTTATGTCATTAACCGTTTACGTCATTACCGCGAAGAACAGGTGATTGATGATGTACCGCAGTGGCTGAAAAGTACGGTAGAAAAGATGCATGATAAAGAGCAGTTTAGTGAATCGGCGCTGGAGAATATGGTGACGTTGTCAGCCAAATCACAGGAATATTTGACGCGAGCGACTCAACGATATTATGGCAAAACACCAATGCAGATTATTAATGAGATCCGTATTAATTTTGCCAAAAAACAACTGGAAATGACCAACTATTCCGTGACGGATATTGCGTTTGAGGCCGGTTATAGTAGCCCGAGTTTGTTTATTAAAACGTTTAAGAAATTAACGTCCTTTACGCCTAAGAGCTATCGTAAGAAATTGACTGAATTTAATCAGTAAGTCGTTATACCTGACAATTCACATATCTGTCCTGTTGCTGGATTATTTATGTCCGGGGGGGCAGATATGCCAGATATCAGTATTCTGTACTGAAGGGAGAAATTATGAGCCAGAAATTAAAAGTCGTCACTATTGGTGGCGGGAGCAGCTATACCCCGGAGTTACTGGAAGGATTTATTAAGCGTTATCACGAATTGCCGGTCAGCGAATTATGGCTGGTGGATGTCGAAGATGGTAAAGAGAAACTGGATATCATTTTTGAACTCTGCCAACGGATGATTGATAACGCTGGCGTCCCGATGAAGCTTTATAAAACGCTGGATCGCCGCGAAGCATTGAAAGATGCTGATTTCGTTACTACCCAACTGCGCGTAGGCCAATTACCGGCGCGCGAACTGGATGAACGTATTCCATTAAGTCATGGTTATCTTGGTCAGGAAACCAACGGCGCGGGCGGTCTGTTTAAAGGTCTGCGTACCATTCCGGTGATTTTTGACATCGTAAAAGATGTCGAAGAACTTTGTCCGAATGCATGGGTGATTAACTTCACTAACCCGGCGGGAATGGTCACTGAAGCCGTTTATCGTCATACCGGATTTAAACGCTTTATCGGCGTGTGTAATATTCCGATCGGCATGAAGATGTTTATTCGCGATGTTCTGATGCTGAAAGACAGCGATGATTTATCTATCGATCTGTTCGGCCTCAACCATATGGTGTTCATTAAGGATGTGCTGGTAAATGGCAAGTCGCGCTTTGCCGAATTGCTTGATGGTGTGGCGTCAGGGCAGTTAAAAGCGTCCTCTGTAAAAAATATTTTCGATCTGCCATTTAGTGAGGGCTTAATTCGTTCGTTAAATCTGCTGCCATGTTCTTATCTGCTGTATTACTTCAAGCAGAAAGAGATGCTGGCTATTGAAATGGGCGAATACTACAAAGGCGGCGCACGAGCACAGGTAGTACAGAAAGTCGAGAAACAACTTTTTGAGCTGTATAAAAATCCGGAGTTGAAAGTTAAGCCGAAAGAACTGGAACAGCGCGGTGGGGCTTATTACTCTGATGCAGCGTGCGAAGTGATCAACGCTATCTACAACGACAAGCAAGCTGAACATTACGTTAATATCCCGCATCATGGGCATATTGATAATATTCCGGCAGACTGGGCGGTAGAAATGACCTGTAAGCTGGGGCGCGATGGCGCGACGCCACATCCGCGCATTACGCATTTCGATGATAAAGTGATGGGGCTGATTCACACCATTAAAGGCTTCGAGATTGCTGCCAGCAACGCCGCACTTAGCGGAGAATTTAACGATGTGTTACTGGCGCTAAACCTTAGTCCGTTGGTGCATTCCGATCGCGATGCTGAGCTGCTGGCACGCGAGATGATTCTGGCGCACGAGAAATGGCTGCCAAATTTTGCCGACTGCATCGCAGAGCTTAAAAAAGCACATTAACCGAGGCTGATTATGGAACGCTTACTGATTGTTAATGCCGATGATTTTGGCTTAAGCAAAGGTCAGAACTACGGCATTATCGAGGCCTGTCGCAATGGGATTGTCACATCAACGACGGCGCTGGTGAATGGGCAGGCTATTGACCATGCGGTGCAGTTGAGTCGTGATGAACCGAGTCTGGCCATAGGGATGCACTTTGTCCTTACTATGGGCAAGCCACTGACAGCTATGCCGGGGTTAACCCGCGATGGTGTGCTGGGAAAATGGATCTGGCTGTTGGCAGAAGAAGATGCTTTACCGCTGGAAGAAATTACTCAGGAGCTTGCCAGTCAGTATTTGCGTTTCATTGAGCTATTTGGACGCAAACCTACGCATCTTGATAGCCATCATCATGTGCATATGTTCCCGCAGATTTTCCCGATTGTTGCCAGGTTTGCGGCTGAAGAGGGGATTGCGTTGCGCATCGACCGTCAGCCGCTATCTAACGCTGGTGATTTACCGGCTAATCTGCGCAGTTCTCAGGGATTCAGTAGCGCGTTTTATGGTGAAGAGATTAGCGAGGCACTGTTCCTGCAAGTGCTGGATGACGCAAGCCATCGGGGTGATCGTTCGCTGGAGGTGATGTGTCATCCGGCGTTTATCGATAATACTATCCGTCAGAGTGCTTACTGTTTCCCACGGTTAACGGAGCTGGAAGTGCTGACATCAGCGTCGTTGAAATATGCAATTGCTGAGCGTGGTTATCGGTTGGGTAGTTATCTTAATGTGTAAGTAAGGTGGTAAGGTCACTCCCCAGGGGACGTGACCTTATCCATATTTACGCCGGAATTTTGTCAATCTTAGGAATGCGTGACCACACGCGGTGTGCTGCCATCAGCGTTAACAGTTCATCCATAAAACTACCGTCGGCGCTGTCAGCTTCCACAATCCCTTCTTCACCCTGGTCAGCGACCTTGATTGTTGCTTTAAACTTGCGCGCGTCTCCCGCCAGCGCAATCGGTTTAAGGTGTTTGTAGGCTTCCATCAGGTAGTAGTTGGCATCGCCGTTGTCAGCGATATCCGCGATATTGCCGCAAGGGACAATGACCGCATCGACCGTCAGCGAAGGTGCACCGGCAAAGGTAGCGGCTATAGGCAACACCGTACCGTCATCCGCAGTCACTTCACCCATTCGGGAGTAGAGCAGTTTGGCATGAACGCCTTTGGCCTTCAGGGCCTTGAGAATGGCCAGAAGGTCTGCCGATCTCACTTCATCATTAAGTAAAATCGCTACCACGCGACCTTTCACATCACCGTCAGGAATGGCGTACAAACTTAAGGATGGAGCCTTTTTCAGACCGTTGACGTCCGGAGGTGGGGTGATATTCAGCTGGTCGTCAGTCAGTTCGATACCGAGATTTTTCGCCACCGCCTGGGCCAGAGTGAGATCAATATGCGCCAGCTGGTCAACAACGCGCTCACGAATATACGGACGAACGACTTTGCTTAACTCAAAACTGAAACCATCGACAATATGGCGCTGCTCGAATGGCGTCTGACTTAGCCAGAACAGACGCGGATGGGAATAATATTCGCCAAACGATGGACTGCGCTCACGAACTTTATTTCCTTCCACGCGTTCCTGATATGATTCAAAACCGCCGCGTTTCGGTCCCGGCGGTGTTTCGCGCGGCCAGTTATCGTTGATCGAGTTCGGTTCGTAATTCGCCGGGTTAGTGTCGATCCCCATACGATGCATGCCATCACGCTGGAAGTTGTGGTAAGGGCAGGTCGGACGGTTAATCGGAATCTCATGGAAATTCGGCCCACCAAGACGACTGATTTGTGTATCGGTATAGGAGAACAAACGTCCCTGCAACAGCGGATCGTTGGTGAAGTCCAGACCAGGAACAATATGACCTGGATGGAATGCTGCTTGTTCGTTTTCGGCAAAGAAGTTATCCGGATTGCGATTGAGCACCATTTTGCCGACACGCTGAACGGGCACCAGTTCTTCCGGGATCAGTTTGGTTGGATCGAGAAGATCGAAGTCGAACTTGAATTCATCTTCTTCAGGAATCAACTGGAAGCCCAGTTCGTATTCCGGAAAATCGCCTGCTTCAATGGCTTCCCACAACTCGCGGCGGTGGAAGTCCGGGTCACGTCCGGTGAGTTTTTGTGCTTCATCCCAAACGAGTGAGGCTTTACCTGCCAGTGGTTTCCAGTGGAAACGTACAAACGTTGCCTTCCCTTCGGCATTAATCAGGCGGAAGGTGTGAATACCGAAGCCTTCCATGGTGCGGTAACTGCGGGGGATGCCGCGATCCGACATCGCCCACATCACGTTGTGCAGAGTTTCAGGTTGCAGAGAAACATAATCCCAGAAAGTATCGTGGGCACTTTGCCCTTGTGGAATTGCCCAGTGCGGTTCTGGTTTTACCGCATGAACAAAATCGGGGAATTTATGCGCATCCTGGATAAAGAAGATTGGCGTGTTATTGCCAACGAGGTCAAAAATACCCTCTTCAGTATAGAACTTGGTGGCAAAACCACGGATATCACGCACGGTATCGGCAGAGCCAGCGCCACCCTGAACGGTAGAGAACCTAACAAATACTGGGGTGATTTTGTTCGGATCTGAGAGGAAATCCGCTTTGGTGATATCGCTTAAGCTTTTATATGGCTGGAAATAACCGTGAGCTGCTGATCCGCGTGCATGAACAATACGTTCCGGGATGCGCTCATGGTCAAAGTGGGTGATTTTCTCGCGCAGAATAAAATCTTCCAGCAGCGTTGGACCACGGTTACCGGCACGCAGTGAGTTTTGATCATCGGCGATGCGCACGCCCTGATTAGTGGTCAGCGCATAATTTTCACTGCCTTTGCGTACGTCTTCCAGAGAATTAAGTTTTTCGTTACGTGTATCAGGGGCTTTCAGGCTCCCAGGGGCGGTAGGTTGTGCACCTGGCGGTGTTGGTTCAGCCGCTGGACGATGAGATCCGTCCTCAGGTGCCAGTGAGTCCATCCCCGGTTTCGCTTCGCTGGAATCGTGTAGTGGTGACTGGTGCTGATGTGGGTTCTTTTCGTTATGTTGCGACATTGAACTCGTCTCCTTAATTTATTACTGAAAGGGCCGCTGTTTTGGTCAAAAAACCCTCTAACTATAGACCATCAGCCAGATCCCGCTTCGGAGACTATTCTGGAAACGGTGTTATGAAATACACGCAAAGTAGGACGTACAGGGGCTAAATCGGCTAAACTACAGTTTTTCTGATTTTTAATATGCGTTTAGTGAAGCCAGTAATGAAGAAACCGCTCCGCCAGCAAAACCGCCAGATTATTAGCTATGTCCCACGCACGGAACCCGCGCCGCCAGAACATGCGATAAAGATGGATTCGTTTCGTGATGTCTGGATGCTGCGTGGCAAATATGTTGCGTTTGTACTGATGGGAGAGTCATTTCTGCGCTCACCGGCGTTTACTGTGCCTGAATCCGCCCAGCGTTGGGCAAATCAGATCCGCCAGGAAGGGGAAGTGACTGAGTAAAGATTACGTACCTCCCGGTTTTGCCGGGAGTTACATGACCTGAAATTCTGTATTTCATTGCTACATTCATTCAAACCACCAGTA
>NZ_SJWV01000185.1:0-7643 GCF_004352695.1 Escherichia sp. KCJ4928 | reverse complement strand
CACACAGATTGTCTGATAAATTGTTAAAGAGCAGTTGCGACGCGGCTTTCAGCTCACTGTCGCGAGGTGGCGTATATTACGCTTTCCTCTTTCAGAGTCAACCCTGAATTTCAGGATTTTTTCTCTTTAACCGAACCGGCTGTTTGTGTGAAGTGATTCACATCCGCCGTGTCGATGGAGGCGCATTATAGGGAGTCGGCTCAGGAAGACAAGCGGAAAAATGCATTTTTATTTCAACCGCTCATCTTTTAATCATTGCGCCGGTTTTTGCTGCTTTTTTATCGCTTGCGGCAGGTCTGCCAGGCTATTTAACACCCAATCCGCCGCGTTTTCTGCTTCAGGCGTAATAGGTTTACCCGTACGCACCAGCACTTTTGTTCCCACGTTCGCCGCAGCCGCTGCCTGCATATCTTCTAATTTATCGCCCACCATATAAGAAGCGGCCATATCAATATGCAAATAATCGCGTGCTGACAAAAGCATCCCCGGATGTGGTTTGCGGCAGTCGCAGACCTGGCGAAACTCTTCAACACTACCCTGCGGATGATGCGGGCAATAATAGATACCATCCAGATCGACATCGCGGTCCGCCAGCGACCAGTCCATCCACTCGGTCAGCGTTTCAAACTGTGCTTCAGTAAATTTACCGCGAGCAATGCCAGACTGGTTGGTTACTACCACCAGCGCAAAGCCCATTTTTTTTAGCTCGCGCATGGCGTCAATAACACCGTCGATAAATTCAAAGTTGTCGATCTCATGGACATAGCCGTGATCGACATTAATGGTGCCATCACGGTCAAGAAAAATTGCGGGTACGCTCTTCGCCACCTTTTATAGCTCCTTAATAAGGCATGTGACGCTAGTATCGCATGTTTCGACCTGCAAGAAAGTGCTCTTCGCATAAACCCGATTGATTTAGACGTCTGGATGCCTTAACATCCATTTCATTGACGGCGTTGCCCGTTTCAGGCATTCGAGATGCCACGACTAACTTAATGACGATAATAAATAATCAATGATAAAACTTTCGAATATCACCAAAGTGTTCCACCAGGGCACCCGCACCATCCAGGCGTTGAACAACGTCAGCCTGCATGTGCCAGCTGGACAAATTTATGGCGTTATCGGTGCCTCAGGCGCGGGTAAGAGTACGCTTATACGTTGTGTAAACCTGCTGGAGCGCCCAACCGAGGGTAGCGTGCTGGTCGATGGCCAGGAACTGACCACGCTGTCAGAATCCGAGTTGACCAAAGCTCGCCGCCAGATTGGTATGATTTTCCAGCATTTTAACCTGCTCTCTTCGCGTACTGTTTTTGGCAACGTGGCTCTGCCGCTGGAGCTGGACAACACACCGAAAGACGAGATCAAACGTCGCGTGACGGAATTGCTGTCATTGGTTGGTCTTGGCGATAAGCATGATAGCTACCCGTCGAATCTTTCCGGTGGGCAGAAACAACGTGTGGCGATTGCCCGTGCATTAGCCAGCAATCCCAAAGTATTGCTGTGTGATGAAGCCACCAGCGCGCTGGACCCGGCAACGACACGTTCTATTCTCGAACTGCTGAAAGACATCAACCGCCGTCTGGGTTTGACGATTCTGTTGATCACCCACGAAATGGACGTTGTAAAGCGCATTTGTGATTGCGTGGCGGTCATCAGCAATGGCGAACTGATCGAGCAGGACACGGTAAGTGAAGTGTTTTCGCATCCGAAAACGCCGCTGGCGCAGAAGTTTATTCAGTCGACCCTGCATCTGGATATCCCGGAAGATTATCAGGAACGTCTGCAAGCGGAGCCATTTACTGACTGCGTGCCGATGTTGCGTCTGGAGTTTACCGGTCAATCGGTCGATGCCCCACTGCTTTCTGAAACCGCGCGTCGTTTCAACGTCAACAACAACATTATTAGCGCGCAGATGGACTACGCCGGTGGCGTTAAGTTCGGCATCATGCTGACTGAAATGCACGGCACACAACAAGATACGCAAGCCGCCATTGCCTGGCTGCAGGAACACCATGTAAAAGTAGAGGTACTGGGTTATGTCTGAGCCGATGATGTGGCTGCTGGTTCGTGGCGTATGGGAAACGCTGGCAATGACCTTCGTATCCGGTTTTTTTGGCTTTGTGATTGGTCTGCCGGTTGGCGTTCTGCTTTATGTCACGCGTCCGGGGCAAATTATTGCTAACGCGAAGCTGTATCGTACCGTTTCTGCGATTGTGAACATTTTCCGTTCTATCCCGTTCATTATCTTGCTGGTATGGATGATTCCGTTTACCCGCGTTATTGTTGGTACATCGATTGGTTTGCAGGCAGCGATTGTTCCGTTAACCGTTGGTGCAGCACCGTTTATTGCCCGTATGGTCGAGAACGCTCTGCTGGAGATCCCAACCGGGTTAATTGAAGCTTCCCGTGCAATGGGTGCCACGCCGATGCAGATCGTCCGTAAAGTGCTGTTACCGGAAGCATTGCCGGGTCTGGTGAATGCGGCAACTATCACCCTGATTACCCTGGTCGGTTATTCCGCGATGGGTGGTGCAGTCGGTGCCGGTGGTTTAGGTCAGATTGGCTATCAGTATGGCTACATCGGCTATAACGCGACGGTGATGAATACGGTACTGGTATTGCTGGTCATTCTGGTTTATTTAATTCAGTTCGCAGGCGACCGCATCGTCCGGGCTGTCACTCGCAAGTAACGTTCAACACAACATAAATAATTGAAGAAGGAATAAGGTATGGCGTTCAAATTCAAAACCTTTGCGGCAGTGGGAGCCCTGATTGGATCACTGGCACTGGTAGGCTGCGGTCAGGATGAAAAAGATCCAAATCACATTAAAGTCGGCGTGATTGTTGGTGCCGAACAGCAGGTAGCAGAAGTCGCGCAGAAAGTTGCGAAAGACAAATATGGCCTGGACGTTGAGCTGGTAACCTTCAACGACTATGTTCTGCCAAACGAAGCATTGAGCAAAGGCGATATCGACGCCAACGCCTTCCAGCATAAACCGTACCTTGATCAGCAACTGAAAGATCGTGGCTACAAACTGGTCGCAGTAGGCAACACTTTTGTTTATCCGATTGCTGGTTACTCCAAGAAAATCAAATCACTGGATGAACTGCAGGATGGTTCGCAGGTTGCCGTGCCAAACGATCCAACTAATCTTGGTCGTTCACTGCTGCTGCTGCAAAAAGTGGGCTTGATCAAACTGAAAGATGGCGTTGGCCTGCTGCCGACCGTTCTTGATGTTGTTGAGAACCCAAAAAATCTGAAAATTGTTGAGCTGGAAGCACCGCAGCTGCCTCGATCTCTGGACGACGCGCAAATCGCTCTGGCAGTTATCAATACCACCTATGCCAGCCAGATTGGCCTGACTCCAGCGAAAGACGGTATCTTTGTCGAAGATAAAGACTCCCCGTACGTAAACCTGATCGTAACGCGTGAAGATAACAAAGACGCCGAGAACGTGAAGAAATTCGTCCAGGCTTATCAGTCTGATGAAGTTTACGAAGCAGCAAACAAAGTGTTTAACGGCGGCGCTGTTAAAGGCTGGTAATTTTTAGGCTGTTTCCACAATTTGTAATATCATTCAGGACGGGCGCTTGCCCGTCTTGTCATTTTTACAAGCTCCTGATTCAATATTGACGTTTTGATCATACATTGAGGAAATACTATGCGTGCTTTACCGATCTGTTTAGTAGCACTCATGCTAAGCGGCTGTTCCATGTTAAGCAGATCCCCTGTCGAACCCGTTCAAAGCACTGCACCCCAGCCGAAAGCGGAGCCTGCAAAACCGAAAGCGCCGCGCGCCACGCCGGTCCGAATTTATACCAATGCAGAAGAATTAGTCGGCAAACCGTTCCGCGATCTCGGTGAAGTCAGTGGCGATTCTTGCCAGGCCTCCAATCAGGACTCTCCGCCGAGCATTCCAACCGCACGTAAGCGGATGCAAATCAACGCCTCGAAAATGAAGGCCAATGCGGTATTACTGCATAGCTGCGAAGTCACCAGCGGTACGCCAGGCTGCTATCGTCAGGCTGTATGTATCGGTTCTGCGCTTAACATTACGGCGAAATGAGCAGTTTCCAGTTCGAGCAAATAGGCGTTATTCGCTCGCCCTATAAAGAAAAATTCGCCGTTCCGCGCCAGCCAGGTCTGGTAAAAAGCGCCAACGGCGAACTACATCTCATTGCTCCCTACAACCAGGCTGACGCCGTTCGCGGCCTGGAAGCATTCAGCCATTTATGGATCCTTTTCGTCTTTCATCAAACGATGGAAGGCGGCTGGCGTCCGACTGTGCGTCCACCGCGCCTCGGCGGTAACGCCAGAATGGGGGTTTTCGCAACACGCTCTACTTTCCGCCCTAACCCAATTGGTATGTCGCTGGTAGAGCTGAAAGAGGTTGTTTGCCATAAAGACAGCGTGATTCTGAAGCTCGGCAGTCTGGATCTGGTCGATGGTACGCCGGTAGTGGATATCAAACCGTATCTCCCCTTTGCCGAATCGCTTCCCGATGCCAGTGCCAGCTATGCGCAAAGTGCGCCAGCGGCAGAGATGGCGGTGAGTTTTACCGCAGAGGTCGAAAAGCAGCTTTTGACGCTGGAGAAGCGTTATCCGCAGTTAACGCTGTTTATCCGCGAAGTACTGGCGCAGGACCCGCGCCCGGCCTATCGTAAAGGTGAGGAAACGGGCAAAACCTATGCCGTCTGGCTACATGATTTTAACGTTCGCTGGCGCGTCACCGACGCAGGTTTTGAAGTCTTTGCGCTGGAACCGCGTTAAATTCACGCCCTTCTCTTTTGACATTTCTTTTGCACTGGTAAACTAAATCACTTTTTTTGTCCCAGGCTCGCCTTGAGCCTGTTCTACCTTCCAACTGGAACCGTAACAACATGCGTACTAGCCAATACCTGCTCTCCACTCTCAAGGAGACACCTGCCGACGCCGAGGTGATCAGCCATCAGCTGATGCTGCGCGCCGGGATGATCCGCAAGCTGGCCTCCGGGTTATATACCTGGCTGCCGACCGGCGTGCGCGTTCTGAAAAAAGTCGAAAACATCGTGCGTGAAGAGATGAACAACGCCGGTGCGATCGAGGTGTCGATGCCGGTGGTTCAGCCAGCCGATTTGTGGCAAGAGAGTGGTCGTTGGGAACAGTACGGTCCGGAACTGCTGCGTTTTGTTGACCGTGGCGAGCGTCCGTTCGTACTCGGCCCAACTCATGAAGAAGTTATCACTGACCTGATTCGTAACGAGCTTAGCTCTTACAAACAGCTGCCGCTGAACTTCTATCAGATCCAGACCAAGTTCCGCGACGAAGTGCGTCCGCGTTTCGGCGTCATGCGTTCCCGCGAATTCCTGATGAAAGATGCTTACTCTTTCCATACTTCTCAGGAATCCCTGCAGGAAACCTACGATGCAATGTATGCGGCCTACAGCAAAATCTTCAGCCGCATGGGGCTGGATTTCCGCGCCGTACAGGCCGACACCGGTTCTATCGGCGGCAGCGCCTCTCACGAATTCCAGGTGCTGGCGCAGAGCGGTGAAGACGATGTGGTCTTCTCCGACACCTCTGACTATGCAGCGAACATTGAACTGGCAGAAGCTATCGCGCCGAAAGAACCGCGCGCTGCTGCTACCCAGGAAATGACGCTGGTTGATACGCCGAACGCGAAAACCATCGCGGAACTGGTTGAACAGTTCAATCTGCCGATTGAGAAAACGGTTAAGACTCTGCTGGTTAAAGCGGTTGAAGGCAGTAGCTTCCCGCTGGTTGCGCTGCTGGTGCGCGGTGATCACGAGCTGAACGAAGTTAAAGCAGAAAAACTGCCGCAGGTTGCAAGCCCGCTGACTTTCGCGACCGAAGAAGAAATTCGTGCCGTGGTTAAAGCCGGTCCGGGTTCACTGGGTCCGGTAAACATGCCGATTCCGGTGGTGATTGACCGTACCGTTGCGGCGATGAGTGATTTCGCTGCTGGTGCTAACATCGATGGTAAACACTACTTCGGCATCAACTGGGATCGCGATGTCGCTACCCCGGAAGTTGCAGATATCCGTAACGTGGTGGCTGGCGATCCAAGCCCGGATGGCCAGGGTACGCTGCTGATCAAACGTGGTATCGAAGTTGGTCACATCTTCCAGCTGGGTACCAAGTACTCCGAAGCACTGAAAGCCTCCGTACAGGGTGAAGATGGCCGTAACCAAATCCTGACGATGGGTTGCTACGGTATCGGGGTAACGCGTGTGGTAGCTGCGGCGATTGAGCAGAACTACGACGAACGAGGCATCGTATGGCCTGACGCTATCGCGCCGTTCCAGGTGGCGATTCTGCCGATGAACATGCACAAATCCTTCCGCGTACAAGAGCTTGCTGAGAAACTGTACAGCGAACTGCGTGCACAAGGTATCGAAGTGCTGCTGGATGACCGCAAAGAGCGTCCGGGCGTGATGTTTGCTGATATGGAACTGATCGGTATTCCGCACACTATTGTGCTGGGCGACCGTAACCTCGACAACGACGATATCGAATATAAATATCGTCGCAACGGCGAGAAACAGTTAATTAAGACTGGTGACATCGTCGAATATCTGGTGAAACAGATTAAAGGCTGATGCCAGAAAGGGTCCTGAATTTCAGGGCCCTTTTTTTACATGGATTGTATAAAATGGATAAACCAAAGGCGTACTGCCGCCTGTTTCTCCCCAGCTTTCTTTTACTTTCGGCTTGTACCGTTGATATCAGCCAGCCAGACCCATCAGCCACAGCAGTAGATGCCGAGGCAAAAACATGGGCTGTCAAATTCCAGCATCAAAGCTCTTTCACCGAACAATCAATAAAAGAAATAACGGCACCTGATCTCAAACCCGGCGATTTGCTGTTCTCCTCAAGCCTTGGGGTAACCTCATTTGGAATCCGCGTCTTCAGCACTTCCTCTGTGAGTCACGTTGCAATCTTTCTGGGTGATAATAACGTTGCAGAAGCGACAGGCGCTGGCGTCCAGATTGTTTCCCTTAAAAAAGCGATGAAGCATAGTGATAAGCTTTTCGTCTTACGAGTCCCGGATCTTACCCCGCAACAAGCCACAGATATCACCGCGTTTGCCAATAAAATCAAAGATAGCGGTTATAACTATCGCGGCATTGTCGAATTTATTCCCTTTATGGTGACTCGCCAGATGTGCTCACTGAATCCGTTCTCCGAGGATTTTCGCCAACAGTGCGTCAGCGGCCTGGCGAAAGCGCAGTTAAGCAGTGTGGGCGAAGGAGACAAAAAGTCGTGGTTTTGTTCGGAATTTGTCACTGATGCATTTGCCAAAGCCGGGCATCCGCTTACACTGGCGCAATCGGGCTGGATTAGCCCTGCCGATCTGATGCATATGCGTATTGGTGATGTCTCTGCGTTTAAGCCAGAAACGCAGTTACAGTATGTTGGGCACCTGAAGCCTGGGATTTATATCAAGGCGGGTCGCTTTGTTGGGCTGACTCAGTGATAAAGCCAGCCTCGTGCACAAAATGCCGGATGCGTCGTGAACGCCTTATCCGGCCTACAAAAGCATGCAGATTCAATATATTGCAGAATTCACGTAGATACTGTTATGGCCTGCAAGTTTTTTCCTGGTCCGGTTTCCCGGATTGCAGGCATGCCAGACACA
>NZ_SJWV01000184.1:0-7979 GCF_004352695.1 Escherichia sp. KCJ4928 | reverse complement strand
GATTGTAGAGGCATGTTCTGATGACGCCTCTACAATCTTTAGGGACTTTCTCTGCTATGAGATAAGAAATTTCATATTATGCTTTAAGGCTGAATGATTTGTGCAAAATATAATTATTTTTCCATCGAACATGAGGTGTATGTCATAAGATTAAATGTTAACTATGCATTCCTCGCGGTGAATTATATGAGGTAAAAGATGAAAATTGGAACTGTGGCAGACACTAACGACAGTACAACGACAATCGCAACAAATGATATGGTGCAAGAGCATGTTACTAACTTCACTAAAGAACTGTTTGGGTATATTGCAAATGGTATAGGTGATGATATATCAAGTATTGCCAGGACAATGCTCGGTGAAGTTGTGGAAAAAATTGATGATTGGCAAATAGAACGTTTCCAACAATCTATTCGAGATGACAAAATATCATTTACCATACAAACGAATCATTCAGAAAAATATAGTATGCTATCGGACATGCGCGCTCATATTCTACGTAGGGATAATAATTATCAGTTTATTGTGACAATTAATAGTAAAAATTACGGCTGCTATCTTGATAATACCGATATTAATTGGTGCAGCATTGTTTATTTACTTAATAATATGACAGTAAATGATGATGCTAATGATGTTGCAGTTACTGAGTCGTACAAACCCGTCTGGGACTGGAAAATATCGCAATTCAATGTATCTGATATTAAATTCGAAACAATGATAAACCCCCAGTTCGCTGACAGAACCTATTTCTCCAATTGTTCACCTGTTGATCCCACAAGTACCAGACCAACCTATTTTGGCGATACCGATGGCTCAGTCGGTGCAGTTTTGTACGCGCTTTTTGCAACGGGACATTTGAGAATCATGGCTGAAGGAGAAAATTTCCTTAGCCAGTTGCTTAATATAGAAGATGAAGTTCTCAACGTATTGCTAAGGGAGAACTTTAATGAGCAACTTGACACTAATGTTAATACAATAATCAGTATTCTGAACAGAAGAGATATAGTTTTAGAAAGTCTTCAGCCTTATTTAGTTATTAATAAAGACGCTGTGACGCCATGTACGTTTCTTGGCGACCAAACCGGCGATCGATTTAGTAATATCTGTGGCGATCAATTTATCATCGATTTGTTAAAACGCATAATGAGTATCAATGAAAATGTTCATGTATTAGCTGGAAATCATGAAACGAATTGCAATGGTAACTATATGCAGAACTTCACGCGTATGAAACCACTTGATGAGGATACCTACGCTGGGATAAAAGATTATCCTGTATGTTTCTATGACCCCAAATACAAAATAATGGCAAATCATCATGGGATAACTTTTGATGAGCAGCGAAAACGTTACATTATAGGACCGATAACAGTCTCTATTGATGAAATGACCAATGCTCTCGATCCGGTCGAATTAGCGGCAATTATCAATAAAAAGCATCATGCTATAATTAATGGCAAAAAGTTTAAAACTAGCCGGGCTATCTCTTGTCGATCCTTTAATCGTTATTTTTCTGTTTCGACAGATTACAGACCTAAACTTGAAGCACTATTAGCATGTTCACAAATGTTAGGTATAAATCAAGTTGTTGCACATAACGGAAATGGTGGAAGAGAACGCATAGGCGAAACGGGGACAGTTTTAGGTCTTAACGCCCGTGACAGTAAACATGCTGGAAGAATGTTCAGCATGCATAATTGCCAAATTAACCCTGGTGCAGGGCCTGAGATAACCACTCCCTGGAAGTCTTACCAGCATGAAAAAAACAGAAATGGACTTATGCCTTTGATTAGAAGGCGCACAATGTTACAGCTCTGAACCATAGACAACATGAATATTAATGTTACTATCTGGTTGAGACTGTTGATAAAACGTAAAAAGGAATGCTCTGTTCCTGCAACTGAACAGGCGTGAAACGCTATCCAACAGGATGGATACCGTTTTGTCAGCCAGTTTTATAGATCACACTTATGAGTATGCGTGTTTCATTTACGGCCAGGAATGCTGATGATGACAACATTACTACCCGTTTTCACTAAGCCTTCCCCGTTGGCGCTCAATGCTCTGCGCGCTGGTCGTATTTGCCGTTTCCTTCTTATCCCGGATGGAAGAATCCGCTGAACGTCGTTCGGCGGCAGTTGTAACACGCGTCGTTTGCTTACAGGGATTATGGCGGGTCGATTATGGATAAGAGTAAGCGCCATCTGGCGTGGTGGGTTGTCGGGTTACTGGCGGTGGCGGCTATCGTGGCGTGGTGGCTGTTGCGCCCGGCAGGTGTGCCGGAAGGCTTTGCTGTCAGTAATGGGCGCATTGAAGCGACGGAAGTGGATATTGCCAGCAAAATTGCCGGGCGTATCGACACCATTCTGGTGAAAGAAGGCCAGTTTGTTCGCGAAGGTGAAGTGCTGGCGAAGATGGATACTCGCGTGTTGCAGGAACAGCGACTGGAAGCCATCGCGCAAATCAAAGAGGCACAAAGCGCCGTTGCTGCCGCGCAGGCTTTGCTGGAGCAACGACAAAGCGAAACTCGTGCCGCACAGTCGCTGGTTAATCAACGCCAGGCAGAACTGGACTCCGTAGCAAAACGTCATACGCGTTCCCGTTCACTGGCCCAACGAGGGGCTATTTCTGCGCAACAGCTGGATGACGATCGCGCCGCCGCTGAGAGCGCCCGAGCTGCGCTGGAATCGGCGAAAGCTCAGGTATCGGCTTCTAAAGCGGCTATAGAAGCGGCACGCACCAATATCATTCAGGCGCAAACCCGCGTCGAAGCGGCACAAGCCACTGAACGGCGCATTGCCGCAGATATCGATGACAGCGAACTGAAAGCCCCGCGTGACGGACGCGTGCAGTATCGGGTTGCCGAGCCAGGCGAAGTGCTGGCGGCAGGCGGTCGGGTGCTGAATATGGTCGATCTCAGCGACGTCTATATGACTTTCTTCCTGCCAACCGAACAGGCGGGCACGCTGAAACTGGGCGGTGAAGCCCGGCTGATCCTCGATGCCGCGCCAGATCTGCGTATTCCTGCAACCATCAGTTTTGTCGCCAGTGTCGCCCAGTTCACGCCAAAAACCGTCGAAACCAGCGATGAACGGCTGAAACTGATGTTCCGCGTCAAAGCGCGTATCCCACCGGAATTACTCCAGCAGCATCTGGAATATGTCAAAACCGGTTTGCCGGGCGTAGCGTGGGTGCGGGTGAATGAAGAACTTCCGTGGCCTGACGACCTCGTGGTGAGGTTGCCGCAATGACGCATCTGGAACTGGTTCCCGTCCCGCCTGTCGCGCAACTGGCGGGCGTGAGCCAGCATTATGGAAAAACCGTTGCGCTGAACAATATCACTCTCGATATTCCGGCCCGCTGTATGGTCGGGCTGATTGGCCCGGACGGCGTCGGGAAGTCGAGCTTGTTGTCGTTGATTTCCGGTGCCCGCGTCATTGAACAGGGCAATGTGATGGTGCTGGGCGGCGATATGCGCGACCCGAAGCATCGCCGCGACGTCTGCCCGCGCATCGCCTGGATGCCGCAGGGGCTGGGCAAAAACCTCTACCACACCTTGTCGGTGTATGAAAACGTCGATTTTTTTCGCTCGCCTGTTCGGTCACGACAAAGCGGAGCGGGAAGTGCGAATCAATGAGCTGCTGACCAGCACCGGGTTAGCACCGTTTCGCGATCGTCCGGCAGGGAAACTCTCCGGCGGGATGAAGCAAAAACTTGGGCTGTGCTGCGCGTTAATCCACGACCCGGAACTGTTGATCCTTGATGAGCCAACAACGGGGGTTGACCCGCTCTCCCGCTCCCAGTTCTGGGATCTGATCGACAGTATTCGCCAGCGGCAGAGCAATATGAGCGTGCTGGTCGCCACCGCCTATATGGAAGAGGCCGAACGCTTCGACTGGCTGGTAGCGATGAATGCCGGAGAAGTGCTGGCAACTGGCAGCGCCGAAGAGCTACGGCAGCAAACGCAAAGCGCTACGCTGGAAGAAGCATTTATAAATCTGTTACCGCAAGCGCAACGCCAGGCGCATCAGGCGGTAGTGATCCCACCGTATCAACCTGAAAACGCAGAGATTGCCATCGAAGCGCGCGATCTGACCATGCGTTTTGGTTCCTTCGTTGCCGTTGATCACGTTAATTTCCGCATTCCACGCGGGGAGATTTTTGGTTTTCTTGGTTCGAACGGCTGCGGTAAATCCACCACCATGAAAATGCTCACCGGACTGCTGCCCGCCAGCGAAGGTGAGGCGTGGCTGTTCGGGCAACCGGTTGATCCAAAAGATATCGATACCCGCCGTCGGGTGGGCTATATGTCGCAGGCGTTTTCGCTCTATAACGAACTCACCGTGCGGCAAAACCTTGAGTTACATGCCCGTTTGTTTCACATCCCGGAAGCGGAAATTCCCGCGCGAGTGGCTGAAATGAGCGAGCGTTTTAAGCTCAACGACGTTGAAGATGTTCTGCCGGAGTCATTGCCGCTCGGCATTCGCCAGCGGCTTTCGCTGGCGGTGGCGGTGATTCATCGCCCGGAGATGTTAATCCTCGATGAACCTACTTCTGGCGTCGATCCGGTGGCGAGGGATATGTTCTGGCAGTTGATGGTCGATCTCTCGCGCCAGGACAAAGTAACCATTTTTATCTCCACCCACTTTATGAACGAAGCGGAACGTTGCGACCGCATCTCACTGATGCACGCCGGAAAAGTGCTCGCCAGCGGTACACCGCAGGAACTGGTTGAGAAACGCGGAGCCGCCAGTCTGGAAGAGGCATTTATCGCCTATTTGCAGGAAGCGGCAGGACAGAGCAACGAAGCCGAAGCGCCGCCCGTGATACACGACACCACCCACGCGCCGCGTCAGGGATTTAGCCTGCGCCGTCTGTTTAGCTACAGCCGCCGCGAAGCACTGGAACTGCGACGCGATCCGGTACGTTCGACGCTGGCGCTGATGGGAACAGTGATCCTGATGCTGATAATGGGTTACGGCATCAGTATGGATGTGGAAAACCTGCGCTTTGCGGTGCTCGACCGCGACCAGACCGTCAGTAGCCAGGCGTGGACGCTCAATCTCTCCGGTTCCCGTTACTTTATCGAACAGCCGCCGCTCACCAGTTATGACGAGCTTGATCGTCGGATGCGTGCGGGCGATATAACGGTGGCAATTGAGATCCCTCCCAATTTCGGGCGCGATATCGCGCGTGGTACGCCTGTGGAACTCGGCGTCTGGATCGACGGAGCGATGCCGAGCCGTGCCGAAACGGTAAAAGGTTACGTGCAGGCAATGCACCAGAGCTGGCTACAGGATGTGGCGAGCCGACAATCCACACCCGCCAGCCAAAGCGGGCTGATGAATATTGAGACGCGCTATCGCTATAACCCGGACGTAAAAAGCCTGCCAGCGATTGTTCCGGCGGTGATCCCGCTTCTGCTGATGATGATCCCGTCAATGCTAAGCGCCCTTAGCGTGGTGCGGGAAAAAGAGCTTGGGTCGATTATCAACCTTTACGTGACCCCCACCACGCGTAGTGAATTTTTGCTTGGTAAACAGTTGCCA
Organism: Escherichia sp. KCJ4928; assembly: GCF_004352695.1. Taxonomy (NCBI): domain Bacteria; kingdom Pseudomonadati; phylum Pseudomonadota; class Gammaproteobacteria; order Enterobacterales; family Enterobacteriaceae; genus Escherichia; species Escherichia sp. KCJ4928. Next base: position 2,427 of record NZ_SJWV01000184.1, on the reverse strand, counting down.
TACATCGCGCTGGGGATGCTGAACTTTTTCCTGCTCTGCGGCCTGTCGGTGTTTGTGTTTGGCGTACCGCATAAAGGCAGTTTCCTGACGCTCACCCTGGCGGCGCTGCTGTATATCATCATTGCCACCGGAATGGGGCTGCTGATCTCCACCTTTATGAAAAGCCAGATTGCCGCCATTTTCGGAACGGCGATTATCACGTTGATCCCGGCGACACAGTTTTCCGGGATGATCGATCCGGTAGCTTCGCTGGAAGGGCCTGGACGTTGGATCGGCGAGGTTTACCCGACCAGTCATTTTCTGACTATCGCCCGCGGAACGTTCTCGAAAGCGCTGGATCTGACTGATTTTTGGCAACTTTTTATCCCGTTGCTGATAGCCATCCCGCTGGTGATGGGCTTAAGTATCCTGCTGCTGAAAAAACAGGAGGGATGATGCGCCATTTACGCAATATTTTTAATCTGGGTATCAAAGAGTTGCGCAGTCTGCTCGGTGATAAAGCGATGCTGACGCTGATTGTCTTCTCGTTTACGGTGTCGGTGTATTCGTCAGCGACCGTTACGCCAGGATCGTTGAACCTCGCGCCGATCGCCATTGCCGATATGGATCAATCGCAGTTATCGAACCGGATCGTTAACAGCTTCTATCGCCCGTGGTTTTTGCCACCGGAGATGATCACCGCCGATGAGATGGATGCCGGACTGGACGCCGGGCGTTATACCTTTGCGATAAATATTCCGCCTAATTTTCAGCGTGATGTCCTCGCCGGACGCCAGCCGGATATTCAGGTGAACGTCGATGCCACGCGCATGAGCCAGGCATTTACCGGCAATGGGTATATCCAGAATATTATCAACGGTGAAGTGAACAGCTTTGTCGCGCGCTACCGTGATAACAGCGAACCGTTGGTATCGCTGGAAACCCGGATGCGCTTTAACCCGAACCTTGATCCCGCGTGGTTTGGCGGGGTGATGGCAATCATCAACAACATTACCATGCTGGCGATTGTATTGACCGGATCGGCGCTGATCCGCGAGCGTGAACACGGCACGGTGGAACACTTGTTGGTGATGCCGATAACGCCGTTTGAGATCATGATGGCAAAGGTCTGGTCGATGGGGCTGGTGGTGCTGGTGGTGTCGGGATTATCACTGGTGCTGATGGTGAAAGGCGTGCTGGGTGTACCGATTGAAGGCTCGATCCCGCTGTTTATGCTGGGCGTGGCGCTCAGTCTGTTTGCCACCACGTCAATCGGCATTTTTATGGGGACGATAGCGCGTTCAATGCCGCAACTGGGGCTGCTGGTGATTCTGGTGCTGCTGCCGCTGCAAATGCTTTCCGGTGGATCCACGCCGCGCGAAAGTATGCCGCAGATGGTGCAGGACATTATGCTGACCATGCCGACGACACACTTTGTTAGCCTCGCGCAGGCCATTCTCTACCGGGGTGCCGGATTCGAAATCGTCTGGCCGCAGTTCCTGACGCTGATGGCAATTGGCGGCGCGTTTTTCACCATCGCGCTGCTGCGATTCAGGAAGACGATTGGGACAATGGCGTAAGGAAGGGAAACTTGACTTCATACTGTGATGTCATAAAGTGAAGTCATAAGGGAATGTCATGTAAACACAGGTACAGGCTTTACGAAAGAAACAAAAAAACACACTGGATCAGCTATTTAAATCACCTTTACCTCAAGGAATCAAATGGACTGATATAGAATCTCTGGTTAAAGCGTTAGGCGGAGAAATTAAGGAAGGTAGGGGGTCGCGCTGTAAGTTCATACTAAATATGAGCGTTGCGTGTTTCCATCGGCCTCATCCGTCGCCAGATACCGATAAAGGCGCTGTAGAAAGCGTGCGTGACTGGTTACTAAGTATAGGGGTAAAACCATGATCAAACTGAAGACGCCAAACTCTATGGAGATTGCCGGGCAACCTGCTGTTATCACTTACGTGCCAGAACTGAATGCATTTCGTGGCAAATTCCTGGGCTTGTCAGGTTATTGTGATTTTGTCTCTGACAGCATTCAGGGGCTGCAAAAAGAAGGGGAACTTTCCCTGCGAGAGTATCTTGAGGATTGTAAAGCTGCGGGTATTGAGCCGTATGCGCGTACAGAAAAGATTAAGACCTTTACGTTACGCTATCCAGAATCGCTGAGTGAACGCCTTAATAATGCGGCTGCGCAGCAACAAGTCTCTGTTAATACCTATATTATTGAAACACTGAATGAGCGTTTGAATCATTTATAAATTTTAGCGGCGTACATTACGCAGAATATCTGCCTTTACAGGATCTATCTATGCAACTGAACTTAATTTTATAAATTAAGTTCAGTTAATATCTTTTCTTTCCTCGTTTCAGAAATAACTCAATCTTCCTTCGGCAAGCACTGCAAATGCCCGTGCCGCACGCCGCGCTGGGCGATAA
>NZ_SJWV01000183.1:0-8000 GCF_004352695.1 Escherichia sp. KCJ4928 | reverse complement strand
GTATTGAATGATTATCACAATGCGCTATCTGTTTTTGGTTTAATTATCTGTTATTGTTTTATGTTGCGGTTTTACTGTGTGGTTTTTTATGCTTTTGTGGTGTTTTTATCTATTTAAGCGCCATGCCTTTAAAGGCATATAAGCGAAAATAGCATGAGGTTTATCCTCAATTGCTATGTTTTTTAGTACAAAAAAGAGGGACAAAACTGAGACACATAAGGCCTCACAATGGCTTGCAAGGCTTTACATGTTTTGAGGTAGTGGGACGTGTGAGCGCAGAGATGGCGCGGTAATTTGTTGACTTAAAATGTCGTTCTAGGAACTTCTAAGTCGTGGGCCGCAGGTTCGAATCCTGCAGGGCGCGCCATTTCTTCTTCATTTATGCCCGTCTTATCCGTTTCCGCTTTGCCCTTCACCACATCACTTTTTGTCGCTGTTTGGCGAGATAATTCAACGGTGTCAGGCCGTAAAACGCCTTAAAAACAGAGATAAAGTATGACGTGCTGCTATAGCCACATAATTGCGCCACCTGAGTGATATTTTTGTTATCCATCAATAACATCTGTACGGCGTAACGCATACGACACTCTGTGACAATCTGGCTATAGCTGGTATTTTCGTTTTTTAATTTCTTTTTGAGCAGGCTGGGGCTTAAACATAGCGAACTGGCGACAATTCGCAGATTCCAGTAATGCTGAATATCGCTTTGAATAATGCGGCAGACGCTGTCGCGGACGCTGCTGCGTAAGATATACATCAGTAGGGCAATAAACCGCGATTGCTCAAGAAAGTTAGACAATACGGTAAAAAGCAATACGCGCGTCAACTCCGCTTCGCAGGGTTTGCTGGGTTGCTGCTTGCTGTGGTTGGCGGCTAGCCGGAACACTTCCGGTGTACGGCTATGACAAGCAATAACCGGGGTTGCCAGCCGCGACCAGGGCTTTACACAGGTTAAGTTCTTATTTAAAAACAACAGATAATCGTTGATGATGTTACGGTTGATGTGGGTGATTAATACGTGATTTAACGTTGAGAGTTCAATGACGTTATTGTTGCACGCGAAGGCGGCCAGGTAGTTTTTCGGAAGGGTAAACGTAGCATGGTTATTGACGCTTACCTCTACCTCTTTTTCGGTCAGGATCACCACGCAAGGTTCACTGCTGCTCAATTGCATTTCGCACTCCTCAGATATCAGAAACTCCGCTCAAAGGATCTATGCTTCCTGCATGAGTGATCGGCCCGTTCGCCGATAACGATCTTCTTTCTTTAGCACGCTTTTTAGCAATTAATCTTGATGGAATTCTGACGAGAGCGAAAGAGGTAAGCCAGGTCGTACCCGACTTACCTGGAGGAGATTTAATACTCGAGAATGCCGTGCGCGACGGGCAAATAGCGCAGAGAGAAATAGAGAGTGTCTTTACCGCAAGAGGAACGTTTCGCTAACAGCGAGGCGATCTCTGCGTCCGGTTTCGGTTTCGCTGTAAAGGTTTTGCCTTTGCCGGCGACAAACAGTTCATAAACAATGCCGCTTGCTGGGGCGGAACTTTGGCAATCGGCGCTGGCCTGTAGATAACGTTCACGCTGTTCAGCGGTCAGTTTATCCACGCCGCTGCCATCCTGTACCCAAACATTAACGCCGGTTGCTTTAACGTGTTCCAGCAGTTGGCGATAGCCATCGGGCGACATGTTTCCGGCGAAAAAACTACTGATATAAACCGGTTTTGCTGAAACATCGCTAATCAGCCGCTGCGCGTTGTTTAACCATGTTAGCAAAGGCTGACGGGCAGCTTCGCTGCGCCAGTTCAGGTCGTCAATTTCCGCGCTGATGTACCAGCCATCCGGCGTTACGCCAGGCGCGGCGCTCCATAATCTGGCTTGCTGGAGATCGGCAGCCAGCAGGCGATTAAGATAGCTTTCCAGCGCTGCGGACGACTGTTTCTGGTGCATAAAAAATTCCGGATCGGCGTTCAGCCCGACAATCAGCTTCAGGCCAGCCTGTTGCGCAGCTGCGGCACGCTTAAACAATAACGCGCGCTGTTCTGGCTGGGTGAATGCATCGCCGTAACGGGTCCATTGCAAAACCAGGGTATCGAAGCCTTGCAAACGTAACTGACTCATCAGCCCCTGCCACTGGGTATCGGTAACCTGACTATCTCGGTTTTGTGGTTGCCAGATAATACCTTTCATCGCAAAGGAAAAAGGGCTGACCAAAAGCAGTGTCAGCAATACGAAAATGAACTTACGCATTTACCAGTGCACTCCAATGGTGAGAAACGCGTTGTTGCGCTCTCCGTTACGTTGATTAATCGCCTTAAAGGTATGTTGATACTCGACGCCGAGACTGACTTTGTGCGGCCAGGCGTCGTAGTGCGTCTCGCCGGTCCAGATATTCCAGCGGACCCCGACTCCGCCAAGCTGCGCGCCCTGAGTGCCTTTATCACGATAGCCGTTGTCCTGAACGTGAGCGTAAGGCTCAATAGTCTGTCCGTTAGCTACCTTCTGATGCCAGCTGACGCGATAATCTGCCGTCCACGCCTGAATATCCTGGCGGATATATTGCGCCGCATCGAGGTACAGGTTTTGGGCAAACCAGCCTGAACCGTTCGGGTGCCATTCGTCGCTGTATTTGCCGCCATTAAAGAATGAGGCGCTGGCGCGCAGCATGGTATCGGATGCGCCATTTTGGCCGTTCAGCGGCAACTGCTGTTCGACGGCGAGGAAAAAGATCTGATCGCGCAGCGGCTTCCAGCGCAGACCGGTGCCGGACATCGGATTTTTCACCGGCATCATCACCCCGTTTTCTCCGGTATCGGCAAAGACGCGGCTATAAACTGAGAGCAGGTCGCCTTCCAGCAGCATATTGCGTCCGATGCGGTACTCGGCTTCCAGTTGTCCGTAGCTACGATAGCTTTTCCCTGGCGCTGCGCCGCCGACATTATTGTTAGCGGTACTCATTGCGCCGGAACGCAAGCCGATGGAAGAATCGAAACTGAACGTCCAGCGGCGACCGACCTCCTCATGCAAACGGCGGAAATTGAAGCGTTTCTGATTTTGCTCTGGGGTCAGTGGGGTTATCAGCGCCTGATTATCAATGTCATCAATCACCAGCCGGGCGTAATGCTGCGTCGCAGGCATGTCATCCAGACGCTGGTTCACATAGGCCAGTTGTCGGATCAGTGCCGGATCGTCCGGAAGCCCTTTATGCGCCTGTTCGAGCATTTCCCGCGACTGTGCGATATCACCGCTATCCCACAAGGCGTAACCAAGCGCTGCCTGGATGTTGCTATTATTCGGTTCCAGTTCCAGCGCGGCGCGCAAATCACTCACCGCCGCCGGGACATTATGACGTTGGCGATAAATTGTCGCCCGCGCAACGTAAGCGTTGGCAGAAGGCGCAATATTGATTGAGCGCGTGAGATCGCTCAGTGCGAGTTCCGGCTGACCAGGAATGTAACGTTGCGCATGCAGCCACCAGTAGAGGGCATTGTTTCCCAGTCCACGTTGTTCTGCCTGTTGTAGCCAGCGATCGCGAGCTGCACCATTTCCTGCCGCCTGGGCGGTATTGGCAGCAGCAAGCAGATCCTCATTGCTCATGTCGTGAAGACTGATTTTCTGCCAGGCCGCCAGTGCGGTGGCGTAGTCCTCAACCTGATACGCCTGATAGGCTACCGCACGATGTTGCCAGGCGTTCGGTTGTCGTTGTTCGGCCTGAAGCCATGCATACAGCGCCACACCGGGTAGCGTGTCCCGATAACACTTTGCCAGACGGTTCCAGGCGGAAGCATCGTAGGAAGGCGACATATCGCCCAGCAAGCGAACTATTGCCGGGCAATTATCTGCAATACCCGGCAACTGACTTTGCCACTGACGTTGCTCCGCCAGCGGTAAGGGTTTCGATAAAATCGCCACCTTCGCCGGCGTTGCCAGGTAAGGATGACTTTCCAGCAGAGACGCCAGTCGCGCCATTAAAGTCTGGCTGACACGCGCATCGCCCTGGAAAGGATAGCGTTGCAGCAATAAATCGGCAGCTTCGCGTGACTGCTCGTTCTGCATCAGTTGCCAGGTCAGTTGATCCAGGCGGGTAAGATTTGCCGGTTCTTGCTGATACAGCAATCGTGCCAGACGCAGAGATTCAGCCTTGTTACGGGTCGCCACGCTGACAGCATAACGCTCCTCAAGCATTTCATTAGCGGGGAGGGTGGCGAGCAGTTTTTGCGCTGCGTCGTACTGACCTTCTTTTAACAGCACCGGTAGCGTCGCGCCAACAACATACTGGCGGTTATCGGCAAACTGCACCGTATAATTCGCCAATGCCTGAACGGGGTTGGCGCTGTATTTAGATAACAGATAGAGCCAACTTTTCTCTTGTGCGTCCGTGGTAAACAGCGGCTTATTTTCATTGAGATAATGCTGGAGGCGTGCTTTTTCGCCACGATAAGCCAGCGCGGTCGCGTAAGTAATATATGACTGAGGATCGGTGAAGATCCCCTGTGATTGCAGTGCCAGGATCCGATCGTCCAGCTGCCCGGCAAGAAGCACGTCAAACCACTGACGGCGTTCTGCCGCGCTTAATGTGTTCTGCTGGCGTGCTTCATTGTATAGCGTATCTGCCTGGGACCATTGTTTCAGGTAGATTGCCCGTTGCAGCAGATCGGTTCGCAGCGTTTTTCCTTCTGGCGATGCAGCAAACGTCGCATCGTTCAGTTGCGCTCTGGCGACAGGTAATTGTGCCAGCCGCAGGGCATTCTGCCCGACTTCACTGCGACAACGCAGGGTCGGCGCAGCGTCGCACGCTTTTTGCTGGGCAAGCAGTTCTTCAACAGTCGTAACGCTTTTCACTTCAACCGGAATAGCCGCCAGACTGCGCTCAAGTCGGGCATCTCCTGGGTGACGTTTCAGTTGATCCTCAAGCAACAGCCGCGCCCGGTCATCATGACCAAAATGGCGATAGGCTTCCGCAAGGTATAAAGTCAGCGGAATATTATCCGGCACCTGCTGGTGTATATATTCAAATTCGCGGATGGCGGTTGCTTCGTCGTTATTTTTCTGTGCCTTCAGCGCCTTATCGAGACGGGGATAAATAACAAAATGGCGATAATCGCTCAGCCCCAGCTCTTCTGCGCTGGTGCCGATATTGTCTGCGAGTGCGCTGGTACTCAATAAAGACGTCAGCAGTAAACCAGACCATCCGATGACGCGATTAAGGTTATTCTCCTTCATTTTCGGACTCCAGTTGCGCAACCTGTTCTGTGTTTAAACCTGCTTTGAGTAATAGTGATTGCATCGAAACTTGTAATTCGCGTTGAATTGTCAGGACGCGATCCAACGTTTCCTGGCTGATAACGCCTTCGGTGACCAAAAACTTGCCGAGCGGCAGAGAACTGCGTTCATGGCGCAATAACAACACGTTAATTGCTGAACGATTAATATGACCGAGCGTGGTCAGTATTTCGGCGAACAGGAACTGATGCGGCACATATTGCCGCCAGATTTCACCGGTCTGCTGTTCCGTGAGCCACTGATGCTGAACCGCATTGTACAACATTGCCCGCGGATCGTGACCGCGTCGGCGTGCATACCAGTGACGTAACCCCGTGACAATTTGTCCCCGCAGAACAATGACGTAACGCACTTTGCGTCCGACTTTACGCGTCAGGGCCGCCAGCGAAACCGGGTCAATACCATCTTCACTGCCGACAATTAACTCATCATTTTCCAGACGCAGCGGCAGTACTGCATAATGCAGCGCTACGGAGGCTGGCATTTCGGCAATCAGCGAGGACGGGATCTGCCAGGCATCGATGGATTCCCACGCCACGCCGTTTTGCTCTGCCAGCGCCTGTGCCAGCTGCTCGGCGCTAATCAGCCCCTGCATCAGCATTGAACCGCCCAGGCGTAGACCTTCGACGCGATTACGCAGTGCTGTATCGAGTTGTTCTTCAGTGATGACCTGATTTTCCAGCAGAATTTGGCCTAACGGGCGCAACGAGCGGGTATCGCCAGTCACGCTGGGGAAGTCATGCGTTGTTTTATCCCACGCGACGCGACGTGGATCGCCGTGTTGAAGTACCTGTTTTAGCGCGCGCCAGTTGGCCATGAAGTTAATCAGGTTGCCCCAGAAAAGACGCAGGACAGATAGCATCCCCTGCGTCAGACCGTAGTAGCCAGTGACGAAAATCACCCGCTGCACGATGCGGTTAACCATCAAGCCAAAGTTTAGCCACAGCAGGGTCATTAACCATGCGCTGCCGCTAAAAATAGAAAGGAAATGCCAGGCATTGGGCCACAAACTTTCATACGCCAGCAACAGCAAAAGCTGGAGCATCACCAGCATCGCGAGGAAGCTGACAAAGTTACTGATTGCCCCTTTGCGGTCGCGCCAGAGAAAGTAGTTCAGCGTCAGGCTGGAGGTCCATTTGTGGGTTTTAAAGCCCTGGAAAACAATGCCGATGATCCAGCGAGATTTTTGTCGAACTGCAGTCGAAAAGGTATCGGGGAAATATTCGCGCACGCAGATCATGTTTGACGTCCGTGCGTGCTGTAAAAATTTACGCTGCTCGCGTTCTTTGGCTTCGTCCACCACCGGAAAACGGACAAAAATTTCCGTCATACCTTTCTCTTTCAGGCGGAAACCAATGTCGTAATCTTCAGTCAGACTCTGCACGTCGAAAGCAATACCGTCACCGTCAGCTAACAGAGCGGTCACGGCGCGGCGGCTGAAACAGGTGCCGACGCCTGCGCTGGGCACTTGTCCGGCGAGGGCTTCACGCACCGGAACATCTTTGCCATGCAGCTCTGAAAACTCATCAATGTAAGTCATGCTGGTGAAGTGCGTCCATTCGCGTTCGAACGGATACACCGGGATCTGAATCAGATCTTTACGCTCGACCAGATAGTTGAACAGACGCAATTCCATCGGTGAAATCACATCTTCGGCGTCATGCAGAATAAAACCAGCAAAAGCGAAATTGGCGCTACGTTCAAACTGGGTGATGGCGTCCAGCACGTTGTTCAGACAGTCGGCTTTGCTGGTGGGACCAGGACGCGCGCAGACTACCTTATGCACGTTCGGAAAGCGAGCGCACACTTCGTCAACATCACGTTGAGTATCGGGGTCGTTGGGGTAGGTGCCAACAAAGATATGATAGTTTTCGTAGTCGAGCGTGGTCGCCGCCAGCTCGGCCATATTGCCGATGACGCCCGTTTCATTCCACGCCGGAACCATAATCGCTAACGGTTTTTCATCTGGTTTATACAGTTCGCGGTAACTCATTCGCGGGTAGCGGCGATAAACACTCAACTTGCGTTTAATGCGGCGTACCCAGTAGACGACATCAATAAAAAAATCGTCCAGCCCGCTGATGAACATGATGACCGCTAACGTTATCGCGATTACTTTTAAGCCGTAGAGCCAGGTTGCAAAAACATCAAGAAGCCAGTCCACACAAAAACCTTACATTAACGCTGGTTATGTTTAGGGTGGCGTATATTAAGGTTTTTTATGAATTGTGACAGCTTTTTACCATTAATAGGTATGACTATTGCGGCACGTTATTTTTACACTGGTTATAAAAGTTGCCGTTTGCGTAGAATGTAGACAAAAGCATGGTGTCAAGGAGGGGAGGTTAACGTCATAGTGAAAAGGAGCGGTGGCACCGAGCAGGTCATAATGTAGTGGAAGTGCCTGGAGGAGGTGAGCAGGCAGGGCAAGATTACGAAAGCCCGCTCCCCGCAAGGACTGACGCGAGATAGTTTCTGTCCATGGCTGCTTTTCGCATCTTACGTCTTAACCCTGCCTTGAATACCTTATCATTCGTCAAAATATTAATAGCGATGTGCCGTATCCCTGAAAATAATTCTGCTGCATTTCCTCTTCTTATTTTGCAGTCGTCTTCATTCATTACCACGTCCAGACGCCAGTGCAGCTTATTCTCCACGTGCCAGTGGTTTCGGATTGCTGTGGCGAACTTCTCTGCGGTTAAATCAGCGGAACTGATATA
>NZ_SJWV01000182.1:0-8016 GCF_004352695.1 Escherichia sp. KCJ4928 | reverse complement strand
TTCTTGGGGATAAGGATAAAAACTTCCTTGATATGGCGTACACCGGTCTGCGCATCGTAGGAGCCAAACAGGGCCGCCACCAGGTCAAACACCCACTGTGCGCAGGACTCCCCGAACGTCGGGCTGCCCGGTGCATCCACAATCCGCAGTTGTTTAAAAATCGCCAGGGCATGTGCGGCCTGCTCCGGATAAATCGGAGCCGGAATAATCGACAGCCCCTTTTTCAGGCGCTCTGCCCAGTCCGGGCAGGCCGTGCTCCACACAGGTATCATCCGTTGCCCTCATTATCATTATTCACCACCAGTCGGGGTGGTGGTGGCACCGCAAAACGGTTAGCCGCTTTTTTCGCCGCGTCACCTTTTGCCGATTTTTTACCGGCATCCCCTTTTTTGTGGTGCGTGAACTGCGCCAGCTTATAAGCCGCATCCAGCGCCAGCCTGGGGTCGGTATTAATGTTCTCCACCAGAAGACGCCCCATCGCTTTCACCGGATCGGGAAGACCGTCCTCCATATACTCAATACCAGGAGATATCACCACGGGCGGTGGCATCTCCGGATTTGTTTCGTCCGGCTGTGGTATTGCAGCCGCCTCACGGCGACGGGGTTTATCCTCCTGCTCTGATTTTTTCTGCCGGTAAACAGGAACCTCATCCACCTCCACCGTCTCGCACTGTTTACGGGCTATAAACGCAAGCACCTCCGGATCTTTTGCCAGCTGCGAGCCTTTAACCCTGGCTGTCTTCGCCGAATAACCGGCGGCAATGGCTGACGCTGTTTTGTTTTTCCCGGACATGAGCGCCAGCGCAAATTTTCGTTTTTGCGTTGTCAGCACAGCCTCCTCCCGGGTCCAGAACGCACTCAGCCGGGTATGGTTCAGCCATTTTTCCCGGCGTCTCATGCCGCAAATGTTAACTGCTGCCTGGTTAACATTTGCTGAAAAAGCCTGTTAACATTTTTTCCACGCAACAAACTGAATAATAAAGATAAAAACCGCAAAAATGCCCGGACAGCCAGTTAACATGTTAACTGCCCTGAAACGGGAATTTTTTCTCTGCGTGAGAGGGGGCGCGGTGTCCGGAGCGATCGTTTTTTACGCCGGATGATACCCCCCCCGGTCGGGTTACAGTCCGATGATGTCGTCCGCTCTGCCACTACCTCCGGACACCTCCGGCAGCGTCGGGTCCGGCATACCACCCGCCGCTTCACGAGCAGACTTTTGTCGATGGCATTCGGTACAGAGCGTCCAGAGATTCGTCTCCTCATTACCACCACCGAACTGAAGTGCAATTCGGTGATCGAGTTCACTGTCACAGAGGTCAACCACACGACCACAGAGACAGCACTGCCCTGCATCCCTGAGCCAGATATGACGCTTGAGGGAAACACGTGCACTGCCACTGACACGACGCTGTTCACCCTTCAGAATATTCACCCGTCGGGTATTCAGTGTTTTGATTCTGCTCTGGAGTGTACGAAGCTCAGCCATGTAAAATCCCCGTCATATGGCAATCAGTAAAGGAAATAAATATGTCATCGAAAAACCGGACCCGCAGAACCACAACCCGCAATATCCGTTTCCCCAATCACATGATTGAACAGATCAACATCGCCCTTGAGCATAAAGGGTCCGGTAACTTTTCAGCGTGGGTTATTGAAGCCTGCAGGAGAAGGCTGGCAACAGATGCAACGCACCTGCGCCCGGCCAGCATGACAAATAACGAGAAATGAACGTTCGGTTACAGGAGCAGGTACCCACTGTCCTCCAACAATATTTCATCTTCATACCCGGCGGAACAAGACTTACCCAGCCGGGATGTACAGAATAACAACAGAGTGATAATTAATTTCTGATGAAATAATCAGGGTGCAGAAGGACTAAAGATAAACGTTTTCTTCACGCCTTTACGCGGCCTGTCCTTCTCAAATCGCCATTTTGCCATCGCCTTTACAACCTGCTCATCAAACAGATGGTGCGGCTCTGAACGGATAAACTCAATTCGGGTGACAGTACCATCAGCACCAATATCAAACTTCACATCAACCCGTCCCTTTATATAATTTGCCGCTGCATAGGCCGGATATTGTGGTAATGCCTTAACCAACTGTCGGGGCATATCTGTTTTATGTTGCGTACAGCCCATAACCAGAGAAGACAACAAAATAATTAACGGAAGATTTCTTTTCATTTTCATTCCCGGCGCAGATAAGAATAAGTCTTATTCTAACAATGCCACCCTGTCGGTCATCAATCCTCTGCTTAATGGCAACGACAATTATCCGACTTAAATCACAAATCAGACACATGACATAACAGAGCTTGCGAGGTAACACATCGTCCGGTTTCTTCCACCATCGCACCGGACCAGCGACCATGAGGGGACAACGCCGCGCTCCGTTAACGCGGTAAACCCCGGTGTGTATCGTTTTTGATTATCCCCGCACACTCGCGCAGAGGAGTCTCCCGGTCGGGCTGCGGTCTCTGTTAATGCAGGAATACGGCGACGATACGGCGCATAGTTATGTCAGGCTGAAATGCCTTTATCAAATCCGGGTAACGCAATCTGCCCCTGCTGCTCCAGCCTGTCCAGCCTTGCCAGCAACTGAGGCTTCTTCACCCTGCCCCAGCGATTGAGCAAGCGACCTGATATACTGGCGACATCTTTCTCTTTCATGTATTCCAGCATGACTGCATTTCTCTCAGCTTCCAGGTGTGTTTTTCCCTGCATGATAAGTTCTGCCATCCAGTTGAAAGCCTGGATGTACGTAACCTTTATTTGCATCGCAGTCTTACCAGTAAACCCCATAACGACCAGCATGTAACCGTCTTTCGTCATGTTAAACATTGGCTGGACATCACCATTTTTATCAATAAAATCAGTAGGCTCAAAATTGAGCCGGGCAAAATCATCAGGACATTCAGAAATGGTTTGCCTGATCTTTCTTAATACGTTCTTATGACTCTTACCAAAAAATTCCGCCACTTTAATACTCGTGGTCAGGACAGAGCCTCCCACTACCATAACCATGTCACGAAAATCAATGCCGTTAACAACGGTAGAATATTTCATAGCGTGTACCTGCTCTTTGAAATGAACCTTTGCCGCACAGGAAACCAGCCCACCGAGGCTCGCCAGCACTAACTGGTATCCTCAAAGGCTCATTCCAAAGGGGCAGGTTCGGTGGTTATCATGCGCTGCGGTGCGCGGTGAAATTCAGATATGAAAAAGCCAGCGATTAAGCAGGCTCTGTTAATTCAGGCACTGAGTGCGGATATATTCCTGAAGCGTTCTCAATGCGGCCTGATCGCTGATGATTCCGTCTCTGATACCGAGAACGTTTCGTCCAGCAACTGGAGAGAGTTCGACGGAGGCATCATTGCCCACGCCGGAGGTGGTGGGGGCTTCACGCACGGAGCCTGGACAGGTGGCGTTGATCCGCAGGCGCTTACGACCAGCGGCAACATCAGCACGCAGAGTTTCATTTTCAGCTCTCGCATCGGCTAATTCCCTCGAGTATTTTGCATCGAGCGCAGCAACATCGCGCTGGCGCACCTGCATATCAGTAATGGTTGCGTTTGCCTGCTCCAGCTCTCTGGCTTTTTTATCGCGCTGCGCTTTGTAGGTGATGGCGTTATCGCGGTAATGATTCAGCCCCAGACTAAGCGCACCACAGACCACCAGCAGAATAACGGTAAACGCGGAAAGCATTCGGTTTATGCTCACTCCAGCAGCCCCGACGAAGACAACATCATCCAGCCCATGGAAAGAAAAAGAGCAACCAGCATTAGTGAAAATGAAATGCCGACGATTACACAGAGGATCTTCGCCAGCATTATGAGTTTGTCTGACATGCTTAATCCTCCCTTCACGATTTCAACGCAATGACCAGTTTTGCCAGCCCATACAGTATCGGAGACACAGCGATACCGACCGCCACCCACTTAATAGCAAAAGCCAGCGCTCTGCTGATGTCATCACTTACTGGCGCTTTCAGTTCAAGGCCGTTTTTCATAGTCAACCTCAACAGAATTCGTTTATACTTTTCCATGTTCTCCCTTGCCTTATCCAAGGTCAGAAACACAAAACCCCGCTTGCTGCCAACAAACGGGGTTTTTACTTTTATTCACTTACATTTTGCCAGTTCGCAGGATTTCGTGTTATCCGTCCATGTAAGCAAACCTCATTTTTCAGCAAAATATTCTGCTTATCTGTCGATACCCCAGCACGCCAGCGCGCTCTCCTGGTCACGACGGGATACCTGACCATAACAGTTATTTGAGCGGATACGGCAGTCCCTGCCACCGTCCTTAATCCACCAGCGAATCGCTTCACACGCTCCCCTGCGATCGCCTGCATTAATTCGTTTATAAAACGTCGACGGGAAACACTTACCGGGGCCAATGTTATACGGGCAGAATGACGCGATCCCCGCTTTCTGGGGTTCAGTCAGTGGCACTTTGATGTTTTTCTCCACCCATGCCAGCGCCTTATCACGCTCAATGGCGTTAACCTGGTCGCATTTTTTCTTCGACAACTTCATGCCCGGGACGACAGGTTTGCCATCCACCCTGGTGGCACCACGACAAATGGTCCAGATACCCGCACCATCACGGTATGCCGTGGTGTGGTTACCTTCTTTTTCATCCAGAAACTGGTCGAGAATATCAGGCGCAGGCGCCCCTGCGGCAATCAGCGCCAGAACGGCAGCCGACAGGCCGTATTTGATTTTGGTGTTCATGGATATTTATCAGGATTTATCGGTTCCGAATCCCTGGATATGTTAAGCCTTCACCCCACCAGTGGTGGGCACTGGCGGGTTCTTAATTTCCCCGGATGATCGTGGATTACATTCCACCAGGAGATTACTTATGCTTATCTATCCAGCGGCAGACCTCCGTTTACAGGGACGCAGAGCACAACCATGGGATAAAACAACCACTCATAAATATCGTCCCGGTCAATATTATGACTTTCGTAAACACCCGGAACTGATCGAGACACACCTTGAGGATTTTGTTGAATATTCAGACAGACAAGCGATTCAGACCTTTTTTTCTTTTGTTAAGTGGATCAACAGCAATTCATCTGCATTCGAGAGCACGGACTGCATGTTTTCAGGAACACCAAAGGTTGATGAATACGCCCCGGTATTTGGTTGCACCCATGCGTCATCTGGCCGCTTCGAATTTTTGTTTCGCGATACGAAAATAAACCAAAATGAGCGAGCTGTCGGATGGGTACTTAACAAACTATCGCTCTACCTTCAGAAAGAACGGCCCGATTTTTGTAAAGGAACCTTTGGCATCGTTCCCCTCATGACGGAATATACCGACTCCGGCGGTAACGAGTTCACCGGTTATCGTATTTGTGTCTATTTCGATGCTTACGGGAATGGAACAGAGGATACCTGGACTTCTCTCAACATCATGTTTGATGGCCTCATGAAAGCCACCAAAAGAATGAGCAATGAAACAATCACTGGCGAGATGCGTCCCCTTTAAAAAATTATCCAGAATCTCACTATTTGCAGAGCGCTCTCTGTTTTTTTGAATACGGAAACACTCTGCGAGATTTCTGCTCATCACTTTCCGGCAATAATCGTAAAACGCCGCGAACTGCTCATCACGGCGTTTTTTTTCACCTTCGGAAGGGATCTGCACCGACAGTTTTTTATTCAGTTCAACGACGCTGTTCTCCAGTTTTTCAATGCGTGATTCGATATCATCTTTTTCTGACTGTATCGTGTTATATGCATTGTTAATTTGTATGGTATACCGCTCTTCTGAACAGAGGCGCTTTTCCGGCAACGGTTCGTTCCCTTCACATAACCCGGCAGCAATATCCATGAAAAACTGCTTCGCCTTCTTTTTCGCCTCAGCTTCGTAAAACTCCAGCGGGGCACCTTCAACACGATCAAGATCAATCACCACATTTGGCAACAACAGTGACGTATACCCACCCGTTTCCAGCGCTACAGTAACAGTAATCTTATCCGGGTAATTATTTATCCCTTTAACAACCAGTTCGTATTGTTTATTCATCGTCTACTCTCCCCGCGCCGCCTTACGCCGGTCTTCTTTAATTTTGAAATACAGGTTCGTCAGATATGTCAGCAGCCCAAACAGCAGACTCCCCAGCACGCCTATTGCCGCCCACTGAGACGGGGAGACTTTGTCCAGCAACTGCAGGAACCAGTAGCCCGTTCCCACCGCTGACGTGGTGTATGACACACCTGTTGTGATTTTTTCCATCTGGTACATACCCCGCCTCCCGCAATCCGGAAGCTCACAACAATAAAAAAGACCACCGGCACACACCGATGGTCCCTGACGCATGCTTACATCATCATGTCGCTGTCAGGTGTGGGGTCACCGCTATCTGAAGCACTCCCCTCACCCGCGATGCCTTCCGGCTCCGGAGCTGCCGGTGCGCCCAGCAGTTCATCCAGAATGGCATCCACTTCTGTATCAAGACGCGCTTCCAGGTTATGGCGAAGTTTCTGTTTCAGTGCGCTCAGGACTTCTTCAGAGCGCAGGACTTCCTTCACTGCTTCAGCAGTGACCAGGGATGTAATTTCTGACATGGGATTTTCTCGTCGAAAAGTGTGATTAAGAAAGTTGCCGCTAAATGAGCGGCTCTTCGGGTTTGCTTCCGGCTGACTGACTGGCGCTGATTTTCTCAGCGGCCCTTTTGTCAATCTGTCTGCGCCAGAAGTCACGCATGGCCCGGTATCCACCCGAAAGGAGATACAGCACACAGACTGCCGTACAGAAGTACAGCATCACCTGATGAATAAAAGTCATAATTTCTTACCGTTATTGTTGACAATAAGAACTGTTTTCATTTAAAAAAACAGAGCACGAAAGTATCGTTCCTTTATATTTCTCCATGGGTATTACCACCGCCAGTCCATTCCGGTAACTGGCGGCTTTTTTTATCATGCCGCAGTGTCTGTGCTGTTCACTTCCACCGCAATGCTGTCAATCAGCAGCGTATACGTCGCCGATTTTGATATATCGGTCAGTTGCAGTTTGTCCGCCGCCCCCGATGCCGGTGACTTCACCAGTGTGAACGCCGCTCCCCGTTTCTCATCCAGTACTGGTGTCACCTGAATGCTGTTGTTTCCGGCAAACTCAAAAGCCAGCGTGTGCCATCCGTTATCAAAGACCCCGAATGTATCCAGCTTCGCATTCGGCTTCCTGTGATGCATCGCGTTCAGGTTCGTCGTATCCGTCTGCAGGAAGAAAGACATCAGCATATCGTTACCTTCTCCTGACAGCGTCACCCCCTCCGGCAGGGACGACAACTGCCAGTAAATGCCCAGGGCAAACTGATTCGGCACCAGTGAACCCGGCAACTTAAACCGTACGCTCACACGTCCGCCCTTCTTCAGTAACTCCGCACCCTGTCCGGCTGCATCATGCTCCAGAAACCAGATGTGGTTTTCCGGTTTGTTCAGTTGCAGAGCCTTACCTCCCGTAGCCCCCGCATCACTGACCACCGCTTCAGCAATGTTTTTGTTAACACTGTCTCCGCCCGCCGGTTTGTGATAATAGCGCCAGCCCTGTGATGCCAGGTCTTCGCCGGATGCCAGCAGACTCATCAGGGTACGCTTACTGGCCGGGGCTTCCGCCTCTCTCTCCGGACCTTCACCGGAAGGTACGGTGGGCCTCACCATATCAGGCTGTTTTCCGGTAATGAATTCAGCGGTTCTCCCGGCGTGCACCAGAATCGCCGTTGCCAGACGGTCGGAAATAATCCCCCGGCGTGCCCAGGTGCTGAAATGGCTCGCCCTGTCCTGTGACGTCCAGGTGGCTGAGCTGTCACGCCATTTCGAACCGTAATACCCGATACCCGGAATGTCCGGGTCTTCTTCCGGTTTGTTCGTCGGCACATTCACCCCGTTCTCATCCGTCATGAACGGTACGAAATGGATATTCTTTTCCGTTTTGTTTTTATAGCTGCCGTACACCGTCTGGTACGTGGATTCGTTCTTCTGCTTCCAGAAATACGTCGT
>NZ_SJWV01000181.1:0-8043 GCF_004352695.1 Escherichia sp. KCJ4928 | reverse complement strand
TGATTATTCAGCGCTGCGTCATCGGGATATAATTATTGCAAAAATAGATTTGTTTATTCAAAGAATCACTCATAATTTATGGCATGCACGTAAAAAAAATGTGTTTTTAATTGAGCAAATAACTAATCTCAAAGTGTGGGTCAATAAGTATATTGACGATTGCACTGATGAGGATTTAAACGATCGTGACTTTATTGCATCAGTTGTTGACCGGGCTATTTTTCATTTCGCGATTAATAGTATATGTAATCCTGGGGATAATAAAGATGCGACTCCCATTGAACGATGTACTTTTGATGTAGAAACTAAGAATGGCCTTCCCTCCACGGTTCAGCTATTTTATGAGGAATCTAAGGATAATGAACCTTTAGCGAATATACATTTTCAAGCAATAGGTTCTGGTTTTTTAACGTTTGTTAATGCCTGCCAGGAACATGATGACAACAGCTTAAAATTATTTGCTTCGCTGTTAATTTCACTTTCATATTCTAGTGCCTACACAGATTTAGCCGGAGCAGAAAAAGTGAATATTAATGAATATAATGAGAACTATCTGACAGCTCAGTTTGAAGAATTATCTCAACGTGATATGAAGAAGTACCTGGGAGAGATGAAGCATCTGGCGGACCGGGGGGGGATGAAATTTGATGACTATCTGGATAAAATGTCACTTCTGGTGAATGAAGGAAAGCTCGAACCTGATATTTTAAGCAAAATGCGAGATGCTGCACCGAAATTAATTGACTTTGCTAAGTCGTTTGACCCAAACTCAAAGGAAAAGATTAAAATACTTACAGATACTTCTAATTTAATTTATGATTTATTCGGGGTTAAATCGGCGAAATAATATGTGAAGTTCTTCGATGGTATGGAAGGCATTACATAAAAGAACCTAATACTTATTGGGTTCTTTTTTCTTCTATCAGTGCCATTAGCAGGAAGAGATATCACCGGAGTTTAATGTGTGATTTTTTATTTATCGTCGAACCTGGATTGTTTATCATTGTCCTTAACAAGGCTAACGGCTAATAAGATTATTTCCATCACTTCGTGAGAGCTTCATGCCTTGATTTGATCTCAATTTTCTTTTGCAATGAGACAGGCGCTTCCTGTTGTTATGGTATAGTACCCCGCTATTGAGCCTCCTGAACAGTGATGCTGAATAACATAACCCAATGATATATCGATAAAATAATCTCTACATTTGAAAATGCACGGTAATTCTGAAATGCAAAAAATCAACCAAACCAGCGCAATGCCTGAAAAAACTGACGTTCACTGGAGTGGTCGGTTTAGCGTTGCACCAATGCTCGACTGGACGGACAGACATTGCCGCTATTTCTTGCGTCTGCTTTCCCGCAATACGTTGCTGTATACCGAAATGGTGACCACAGGGGCGATTATTCACGGTAAAGGTGATTACCTGGCGTACAGTGAAGAAGAACATCCGGTAGCGTTGCAACTCGGCGGTAGCGATCCGGCGGCGCTGGCACAGTGTGCGAAGCTGGCAGAAGCGCGTGGATATGATGAGATCAACCTGAATGTCGGCTGCCCGTCTGACCGGGTGCAGAACGGCATGTTTGGTGCGTGTCTGATGGGTAATGCGCAGCTGGTTGCCGACTGTGTGAAAGCGATGCGCGATGTGGTGTCGATTCCAGTGACGGTGAAAACGCGTATTGGCATCGATGACCAGGACAGCTATGAATTTCTCTGCGATTTCATCAACACTGTTTCCGGCAAAGGCGAGTGTGAGATGTTTATCATCCACGCACGTAAAGCCTGGCTTTCGGGGTTAAGCCCGAAAGAAAACCGTGAAATCCCGCCGCTCGATTATCCGCGTGTGTATCAACTGAAGCGTGACTTTCCGCATCTGACAATGTCGATTAACGGTGGTATCAAGTCGCTGGAAGAGGCCAAAGCACACCTGCAACATATGGATGGCGTGATGGTCGGGCGCGAGGCGTATCAGAATCCGGGTATTCTGGCGGCGGTAGACCGGGAGATCTTTGGTTCCTCGGATACCGATGCCGATCCGGTGGCGGTAGTGCGCGCCATGTATCCGTACATTGAGCGTGAACTCAGCCAGGGGACGTATCTCGGCCATATTACCCGGCATATGTTGGGCTTGTTCCAGGGTATTCCTGGCGCGCGGCAGTGGCGGCGTTATTTAAGTGAAAATGCCCATAAAGCGGGTGCAGACATTAATGTGCTGGAACACGCGCTCAAACTGGTGGCGGATAAACGTTAACTTTTCACCAAAAAGTAGTCAAATTCACCACGCCCTGCGCACCGTCGCGGGGCGTTTTGCTGTTAAATCAATAGATTATTTTTGGCATGATTCTTGTAATGCCAGCAAGAGATTTCATATTTGGGAGTGCATCATGCTGGAACTACTTTTTGTGATTGGCTTTTTTGTCATGCTGATGGTCACCGGCGTTTCGTTGCTGGGCATTATCGCCGCGCTGGTTGTGGCGACGGCCATTATGTTCCTCGGCGGTATGCTGGCATTGATGATTAAGTTGCTGCCGTGGTTACTACTGGCGATTGCGGTGGTGTGGGTTATTAAGGCGATTAAAGCACCAAAAATGCCGAAATATCAGCGTTATGACCGCTGGCGTTACTAAGGGATTGTGCGGATGATCACAACCTAAGGTTTTATCCTTAGAACAAAATAGGAATTGATAATCAAATCTGTCACTATTGCGCCTCTAACAGATTCATCGTGCTGTACCCTACATACAGCCGAACTATAAAAAGAAAGGGCTTCCCAGGTGGAAGCCCTATTTCTTTTATGGAATCAACAGGCTGGAACCTTGCGTCGCCCGGCTTTCCAGAATCTCATGCGCACGCTGCGCATCCTTCAGCGGATATTTCTGCTGCTCGGCGACATCGACCTTAATCA
Organism: Escherichia sp. KCJ4928; assembly: GCF_004352695.1. Lineage (NCBI taxonomy): Bacteria > Pseudomonadati > Pseudomonadota > Gammaproteobacteria > Enterobacterales > Enterobacteriaceae > Escherichia > Escherichia sp. KCJ4928. The sequence goes on along the minus strand of NZ_SJWV01000181.1, from coordinate 5,141 downwards.
CACCGCTGGCAATCAAAGAGAACAGTTCATTACTGGCCTCGGTTAATTCCTCCCGCGTGGTGATATAGCCTTGCAGGGAAGGGCGTGTCACATACAACGAGCCTTTTTGATTGAGAATGCCTAAGTTCACACCGGTAACCGCACCTGATGAGTTGCCAAAACTGACCATTAAGCCGCGGCGTTGCAGGCAATCCAGCGACCGTTCCCAGGTGTCTCTGCCCACGGAATCGTACACCACGCGCACTTTCTTACCGCCGGTGATCTCTTTTAACCGCTCGACCAGATCCTCTTCACGATAGTTAATAACCTGCCACGCGCCCGCTTTTAGCGCGCTCTGCGCTTTTTGCGCGGTTCCTACGGTGCCGATAAGTTTCGCGCCCAGGGCTTTTGCCCACTGGCAGGCAATCAAGCCAACGCCGCCAGCCGCTGCGTGGAACAGGAACTGTTCATCGGGTTTAATTTCATAGGTTTTGCGCAGCAGATAATAAACCGTTAAGCCTTTCAGGAAGGATGCCGCAGCTTGCTCAAAAGAAATTGCCGCAGGCAGAATCGCCGCTTTATCCGCATTAATGTTATGCACAGAGCTGTAAGCGCCTAACGCCGACTGCGCATAGACTACACGATCGCCTGCCTTAATATGCTTTACACCACTGCCGACTTTACTCACGATGCCTGCCGCTTCGGTACCTAATCCGCTGGGTAGTGATGGCGGCGGGTAAAGGCCGCTGCGGATATACGTGTCGATAAAATTGATGCCGATGGCTTTATTTTCGACCTGGATTTCATTCTCTGCCGGATCGGCAGGAGTGAACTCTACGGCTTGAAGTACTTCCGGGCCACCGTGCTTGTGAAATTCAATTCGTGTTGCCATGTGTCCTCCAGAACGTATCGTCAGGGTCTGCTTCATATGGTAAAGTTTCGACCCATTCTTTATCTCGGTAACTCCATTCACTATGGCAGGAAATAAACCCTTCAACAAACAGCAGGCTGAACCCCGCGAACGCGATCCACAAGTTGCCGGGCTGAAAGTGCCTCCGCACTCGATCGAAGCGGAGCAGTCGGTGTTGGGCGGTTTAATGCTGGATAACGAACGCTGGGACGATGTAGCCGAGCGTGTGGTGGCAGACGATTTTTACACCCGCCCACACCGCCATATCTTTACTGAAATGGCGCGTTTGCAGGAAAGCGGTAGTCCTATCGATCTGATTACCCTTGCGGAATCGCTGGAACGCCAGGGGCAACTCGATAGCGTCGGTGGTTTTGCTTATCTGGCAGAGCTGTCAAAAAATACGCCAAGTGCGGCGAACATCAGTGCCTATGCGGACATCGTGCGTGAACGTGCCGTTGTCCGTGAGATGATCTCGGTTGCGAATGAGATTGCTGAAGCCGGTTTTGATCCGCAGGGGCGTACCAGCGAAGATCTGCTGGACCTTGCTGAATCCCGCGTCTTTAAAATTGCCGAAAGTCGTGCAAACAAAGACGAAGGGCCGAAGAACATCGCCGATGTGCTCGACGCAACCGTGGCGCGTATTGAGCAGTTGTTTCAGCAGCCACACGATGGCGTTACCGGAGTAAACACCGGTTATGACGATCTCAACAAAAAAACCGCTGGCTTGCAGCCGTCGGATTTGATCATCGTCGCCGCGCGTCCGTCGATGGGTAAAACAACATTTGCGATGAACCTCGTCGAAAACGCGGCGATGTTGCAGGATAAACCGGTACTTATCTTCTCGCTGGAGATGCCTTCAGAACAGATTATGATGCGTTCTCTGGCGTCGCTGTCGCGCGTTGACCAGACTAAAATCCGTACCGGGCAGCTCGATGATGAAGACTGGGCGCGCATTTCCGGCACCATGGGTATTTTGCTCGAAAAACGCAATATCTATATCGATGACTCCTCCGGCCTGACGCCAACGGAAGTGCGTTCCCGCGCACGTCGTATTGCCCGTGAACACGGCGGCATCGGGCTTATCATGATCGACTACCTGCAACTGATGCGCGTACCGGCGCTTTCCGATAACCGTACGCTGGAAATTGCAGAAATCTCCCGCTCGCTGAAAGCACTGGCGAAAGAACTGAACGTGCCGGTGGTGGCGCTGTCCCAGTTGAACCGTTCTCTGGAACAACGTGCCGACAAACGCCCGGTCAACTCCGACCTGCGTGAATCTGGCTCTATCGAGCAGGATGCGGACTTGATCATGTTTATCTATCGTGATGAGGTGTATCACGAAAACAGTGATTTAAAAGGCATCGCGGAAATTATTATCGGTAAACAACGTAACGGCCCAATCGGGACGGTACGCCTGACCTTTAACGGTCAATGGTCGCGCTTCGACAACTATGCGGGGCCGCAGTACGACGACGAATAATAATTATTTTATGAATTAGGTAATTAAAGCAAACACTTATCAAGGAACACAAATGCAAGCGGCAACTGTTGTGATTAACCGCCGCGCTCTGCGACACAACCTGCAACGTCTTCGTGAACTGGCCCCTGCCAGTAAAATGGTTGCGGTGGTGAAAGCGAACGCTTATGGTCACGGTCTTCTTGAGACCGCGCGAACGCTCCCCGATGCTGACGCCTTTGGCGTAGCCCGTCTCGAAGAAGCTCTGCGACTGCGTGCGGGGGGAATCACCAAACCTGTACTGTTACTCGAAGGCTTTTTTGATGCCAGAGATCTGCCGACGATTTCTGCGCAACATTTTCATACCGCCGTGCATAACGAAGAACAGCTGGCTGCGCTGGAAGAGGCTAGCCTGGACGAGCCGGTTACCGTCTGGATGAAACTCGATACCGGTATGCACCGTCTGGGCGTAAGGCCGGAACAGGCTGAGGCGTTTTATCATCGCCTGACCCAGTGCAAAAACGTTCGTCAGCCGGTGAATATCGTCAGCCATTTTGCGCGCGCGGATGAACCAAAATGTGGCGCAACCGAGAAACAACTCGCTATCTTTAATACCTTTTGCGAAGGCAAACCTGGTCAACGTTCCATTGCCGCATCGGGTGGCATTCTGCTGTGGCCACAGTCGCATTTTGACTGGGTGCGCCCGGGCATCATTCTTTATGGCGTCTCGCCGCTGGAAGATCGCTCCACCGGTGCCGATTTTGGCTGTCAGCCAGTGATGTCACTAACCTCCAGCCTGATTGCCGTGCGTGAGCATAAAGCCGGAGAACCTGTTGGTTATGGTGGAACCTGGGTAAGCGAACGTGATACCCGTCTTGGCGTAGTCGCGATGGGCTATGGCGATGGTTATCCGCGCGCCGCGCCGTCCGGTACGCCAGTGCTGGTGAACGGTCGCGAAGTACCGATTGTCGGGCGCGTGGCGATGGATATGATCTGCGTAGACTTAGGTCCACAAGCGCAGGACAAAGCCGGGGATCCGGTCATTTTATGGGGCGAAGGTTTGCCCGTAGAACGTATCGCTGAAATGACGAAAGTAAGCGCTTACGAACTTATTACGCGCCTGACTTCAAGGGTCGCGATGAAATACGTGGATTAATCGTTCTGTAATATTTGATTGTCTGTGCCGGATGCGGCGTGAATGCCTTATCCGGCCAATAAAATCCTAAAACTTCAATAAGTTGATGTTCTTTCATGCTCTTATAAAGGTCGTGCCTCTGGCGGATGTACGTTTGTCATGAGTCTCACTCTGTTGCTAATTGCCGTTCGCTCCTGAACATCCACTCGATCTTCGCCTTCTTCCGGTTTATTGTGTTTTAACCACCTGCCCGTAAACCTGGAGAACCATCGCGTGTTTCAAAAAGTTGACGCCTACGCTGGCGACCCGATTCTTACGCTTATGGAGCGTTTTAAAGAAGACCCTCGCAGCGACAAAGTGAATTTAAGTATCGGTCTGTACTACAACGAAGACGGAATTATTCCACAACTGCAAGCCGTGGCGGAGGCGGAAGCGCGCCTGAATGCGCAGCCTCATGGCGCTTCGCTTTATTTACCGATGGAAGGGCTTAACAGCTATCGCCATGCCATTGCGCCGCTGCTGTTTGGTGCGGACCATCCAGTACTGCAACAACAGCGCGTAGCAACCATTCAAACCCTTGGCGGCTCAGGGGCATTGAAAGTGGGCGCGGATTTCCTGAAACGCTACTTCCCGGAATCAGGCGTCTGGGTCAGCGATCCTACCTGGGAAAACCACGTAGCAATATTCGCCGGGGCTGGATTCGAAGTGAGTACTTACCCCTGGTATGACGAAGCGACTAACGGCGTGCGCTTTAATGACCTGTTGGCGACGCTGAAAACATTACCTGCCCGCAGTATTGTGTTGCTGCATCCATGTTGCCACAACCCAACGGGTGCCGATCTCACTAATGATCAGTGGGATGCGGTGATTGAAATTCTCAAAGCCCGCGAGCTTATTCCATTCCTCGATATTGCCTATCAAGGATTTGGTGCCGGTATGGAAGAGGATGCCTACGCTATTCGCGCCATTGCCAGCGCTGGATTACCCGCTCTGGTGAGCAATTCGTTCTCGAAAATTTTCTCCCTTTACGGCGAGCGCGTCGGCGGACTTTCTGTTCTGTGTGAAGATGCCGAAGCCGCTGGCCGCGTACTGGGGCAATTGAAAGCAACAGTTCGCCGCAACTACTCCAGCCCGCCGAATTTTGGTGCGCAGGTGGTGGCTGCAGTGCTGAATGACGAGGCATTGAAAGCCAGCTGGCTGGCGGAAGTAGAAGAGATGCGTACTCGCATTCTGGCAATGCGTCAGGAATTGGTGAAGGTATTAAGCACAGAGATGCCAGAACGCAATTTCGATTATCTGCTTAATCAGCGCGGCATGTTCAGTTATACCGGTTTAAGTGCCGCTCAGGTTGACCGACTACGTGAAGAATTTGGTGTCTATCTCATCGCCAGCGGTCGCATGTGTGTCGCCGGGTTAAATACGGCAAATGTACAACGTGTGGCAAAGGCGTTTGCTGCGGTGATGTAATGCAGGAAAGCAGGCTGGAGCTACCCAGCCTGCAGTGAAATTAAACTGTCGTCGCTTTCACTCTTTCTTTATAGATGATTTTTTTGATGCCATCGTTCTACGTGAGAGATAATAAACGTTATTAGTTCTTTTATTGTTAAGCTTATCCTAATTATCTGGAATTCCTTATCCTGTTTTTTTGGGTGGAGTAATAA
>NZ_SJWV01000180.1:0-8054 GCF_004352695.1 Escherichia sp. KCJ4928 | reverse complement strand
TATTAGATGCTGTTTTGTTATTTAAATGTTGTAATTTTGTGTTTTATATTTGCGTTAAGAAATTAAACCTGCCAAATAATAATATTTTTGGCAGGTTTAATAATAAATTAATAATTATTTAAGCGCATTTATTGAATAAACATTCATGGCATAAACCGATACCCAATACCGGTTTCAGTAATGAAATGGCGGGGGCGAGCGGGATCCTGTTCCAGTTTTTGTCGCAGATGTCCCATATAAATACGCAAATAGTGACTGTGTTCGACCGCGTTTGGCCCCCACACCTGATTGAGTAACTGGCGCTGGGTGAGCACTTTCCCGGCATTATTCAGCAGCACCGCCAGCAGGCGGAACTCAATCGGCGTGAGATGCACCTCTTCCTCACCCCGGTGAATCACGCGGGCGGCTAAATCGACGGTAACATCGGAAAATTTCACCAGCGGATCGGGCGCGGCGGTGGCGGAGTGGCGGCGTAAAGCGACGCGCAGACGGGCCTGCAATTCGCCAATGCCAAACGGCTTACTCAGATAATCATCCGCTCCGGCATCCAGCGCGGCGATTTTGTCGCTCTCTTCGCTGCGTGCGGAAAGCACAATCACCGGCACCGCGCTCCACTGGCGCAGGTCGCGGATAAACTCAATCCCATCACCATCGGGCAGGCCGAGATCGAGAATAATCAAATCTGGCTTACGGGTAGCCGCTTCCAGCAAGCCGCGTTGCAGCGTTTCGGCCTCATAGACGCGCATCCCGTCGCCCTCCAGCGCCGTGCGCAGAAAGCGACGAATAGCCTGTTCATCTTCAACAATCAGAACGTTTGTCACATATCCTCATGAAAGTCTTCAAGTTCAGGAGCGGTTTGCTGGGGAAGTGTAACACGAAAACAGGCACCACCTTCCGGTCGGTTGAACGCGGTAATAGTGCCCCCGTGTACATCCACTATCGCCCGACAAATTGCCAGTCCAAGCCCTACCCCCGGTACTGCCGACTCTTTATTCCCGCGAGCAAACTTATCAAATATCGTCTGCTCCTGGCCTGGCGGAAGACCGGGGCCGTTATCCCAGACATCCAGTTGTAGATTTTCGCCCTCAACGTGGGCATCGATACCAATTTCGGCCTGCGCACCCGCATATTTCACCGCGTTCTCCAGCAGATTAATCAGCACCCGTTCAAAGAGTGGCCCGTCAACGTGGATTAAGGTCAGCGGTTCTGGCAGAGAAAGATTGATGGGCGACGATAAACCCGGTTCCAGCATTTGCAGCGCGCTGCCGACTACTTCTTCCAGCGTTAACCACTCTTTCTTCAAATTAAAGCCGCCGGACTGAATTCGCGCCATATCCAGTAGATTATTCACCAGTCGGGTAGTGTTCAGCACATGCTGACGAATCTCGCTGGCCTGGCGGGCGTGGGGCGATCCTTCGCTTGCCAGATCGAGCGTTAAGATTTCTGCCTGACCAAACAGCACCGTAAGCGGCGTGCGTAAATCATGCGAAAGCGCCGCCAGCAGGGCGTTGCGGATCTGTTCACGTTCGCTTGCCATCCGCGCCTGTTCTTCACTGGCGGTCAGCGTCAGCCGCTCAAACGCATTGGCGACTAACAGCGTAAACGTCTCTAGCAGGCGCTGCTGCTCCGGGATCATCAACTGACGCAGATTCCCCGGTTCCACCACCACCAGTCCGTAGGTTTTCTCGCCGCTTTTTAGCGGCAAAATCTGGTACGGCACGCCGGGTAACGTGTCGGTGCCCGCACCCGCAGGCAGGCCTTTATCAAAACTCCACTGCGCGATGGCATCGTCCCATGGCGTCATTCCTTGCGGATGTGTTAACGGCTGCAATTTACCGTTGTCATCGGGCAACAACACCTGACTGCGGGCATGAAACGTGGAGGCAATAAATTGTTCGCTGGTGGCGGCGATGTCCTGCGGACTGCGGCCCACCGCCAGAGCTTTCGACATTTCATATAAGTGCCGTGTGCGTTGCTCGCGGTAACGGGCTACCCGCGCCTGATAACGCACACCCGCAGTAAGGTTCCCGATCACCAGCCCGACGGTTAACATCACCGCGAAGGTCAGCAGATATTGCACATCAGAGACAGCGAGCGTGCCGCGTGGGGCGATAAAAAAGAGATCGAAACTCACCACATTAATGACGGTAGCAACCACCGAAGGCCAGCGTCCATAAAATAGCGCCACCACCACCACGCCAAGCAGATACAGCATCACCAGGTTGGCGGCATCAAACGCCATCAGCCACTGCATGGCAATTAAAGTGATAACGGCGCATAACGCGGCGGCAACCACGCATCCCTGAATCTGTACCCGCCACTTGTCTTTAAAAGAGCGGCTATCCGGCGCGTTGTTAATCGTGCGGGCGGGTGGTTCATCAAGCGCGACCAGCACCTGATCGAGATCGGGGGCGATGCGCGCCAGTCGGTCAGCAAACGTTTCCCGACGCCACCAGCGGCGCGAGGCCGGGCGACCGAGAATAATCTTGCCGAGATTATGTTCACGGGCATAACGCACTACTGCTTTTTCTTCCGCTGGATCAGAAAGTGTAGCCGTCTCCGCGCCCAGCTCCTGCGCCAGACGTAAGGCGCTGAGAATTGCCCGACGTTTTTTTTCCGGTAAGCGATGCAGGGCAGGGGTTTCAACATACACCGCGTGCCAGACGCTACCCAGGCGCGAGGCCAACCGCGCCGCCGCGCGGACCAGTTTCTCACTGCCGGTGTTATGCCCGATGCATAAAAGGATCGCGTCGCGCGTGTGCCACACTTTCTCTTCACCAGGATGCCCCCGCCAGGCGCGCATTTGCTCATCTACGCGATCGGCAGTACGGCGCAGTGCCAGTTCACGCAGGGCGATCAGATTGCCTTTGCGGAAAAAATGTTCAATGGCGCGCTCCGCCTGCCCGGCAATATAGACTTTGCCTTCTTTCAGCCGCTGGCGCAGATCGTCCGGGGGCAAGTCCACCAGCACTACGTCGTCGGCGGCATCGAAAAAAGGATCGGGCACGGTTTCCCGTACCTGAATTCCGGTGACGCCGCTGACCACATCATTCAGGCTTTCCAGATGTTGAACGTTGACGGTAGTAAAAACATCAATGCCTGCTTCCAGCAGCTCTTCAATATCCTGCCAGCGTTTGGGATGACGAGAACCAGGCGCATTACTGTGCGCCAGTTCGTCCATTAAGATCAGCGCCGGACGGCGGGCGAGGGCGGCATCGAGATCAAACTCGCTGATATGCCGCCCACGGTACGCCAGGCGTTTTGGCGGCAGAACAGCCAGCCCTTCCAGCATGGCGGCGGTATCTTTCCGCCCGTGGGTTTCTACCACGCCAACCACAATATCCAGCCCTTGCGCCCGCAGTCGCTGGGCTTCTGCCAGCATCGCCCAGGTCTTCCCGACGCCTGCGCAGGCACCGAAGAAAACTTTCAGCTTCCCCCGATGCGGCGCGGCAGTTTGTTCCAGCAGACGATCGGGGTCGGGACGTAAGGGTTCGTTATTCATCAAGTTTATCCAGCGCCAGATTGAGTTTGACAATGTTGACGACCGGCTGGCCGATATATTTCACCAGTGGTTGTTGGCTGTATTTTGCGATCAGTTGCGTGAGCTGTTCAACGCTGAGATTACGCGCTTTCGCGATGCGTGGGATCTGCCAGGCCGCCGCTTGCGGGGTGATATTATTGTCCAGCCCGCTTGCCGATGCCGTCACCAGTTCAACCGGAATGCTCGCGCTGGCATCCGGGTTAGCGGCCCGTAATGCAGCAACGCGTGCGGCTATTAGTTTATCCAGCTCAGGGTTACTGACCGCCAGATTGCTCCCGCCAGAAGCCTGTGGATTATAGGGCATTTCTGCCGTTGCCGACGGGCGACCATGAAAATAGCCGTTGCCGGTAAAATTCTGCCCGATTAATGCCGAACCCCGCACTGTATCACCTTCACGGATCAACGAACCGTTGGCCTGCCAGGGAAACCACCATTGCCCCAGCACGGTGGTCAGCAGCGGGTAAACGCCGCCAGTAATCAATAACAGAAAGATAAATGTCGATAATGCCGGACGTAATCCACGCATGGTAAACCTCACACCAGACCGCAAACGGTCAGCAGTAAATCAATGACTTTGATACCAATAAACGGCACCAGCAGCCCACCCAGACCGTAAATCCATAAGTTACGGCGCAACATGGCAGAAGCGGTAAGCGGTTTATAACTCACGCCTTTTAACGCCAGAGGAATCAAAAAGACGATAATCAAGGCGTTGAAAATGACCGCACTGAGAATGGCGGAGTCGGGCGAATGAAGGCGCATGATGTTCAGCGCATTTAACTGCGGATACGTTGCCGCGAACGCCGCCGGAATAATGGCGAAGTATTTCGCCACATCGTTGGCAATGCTGAAGGTGGTCAGCGAGCCACGGGTCATCAGCATCTGTTTGCCAATATGTACCACCTCGATCAACTTGGTCGGGTTAGAGTCGAGATCGACCATATTGCCCGCTTCTTTCGCCGCCTGAGTACCGGAGTTCATCGCCACCGCGACATCTGCCTGCGCCAGCGCCGGAGCATCGTTGGTGCCGTCGCCGGTCATCGCCACCAAACGGCCTTCCGCCTGATACTGACGAATCAATGCCAGCTTGGCCTCCGGTGTCGCTTCGGCGAGAAAATCATCGACGCCCGCTTCCGCAGCAATGGCGGCGGCAGTCAGACGGTTATCGCCGGTAATCATCACCGTTTTAATGCCCATTTGGCGCAGTTGCGCGAAGCGCTCTTTAATACCGCCTTTGACGATATCTTTCAGCGCAATAACGCCCAGCACACGAGAACCTTCCACCACCACCAGCGGCGTGGCTCCCTGACGCGCAACCTGATCGACTTTTTGATCAACATCGGTAGGGAAGTGACCACCGTTAGCCTCAACATGGCGACGAATGGCATCGACAGAACCTTTACGGATCATGCGGTTGTCGATGTTGATCCCGCTCATCCGGCTTTGCGCAGTAAACGGTACAAAGGTGGCATGGAGCGACTGCACATCGCGCTCGCGCAGGTTAAAACGCTGCTTGGCGAGGATCACAATACTGCGGCCTTCCGGCGTTTCATCAGCCAGCGAAGCCAGTTGTGCGGCGTCAGCCAGCGTTTTTTCATCCACGCCCTGCGCGGGGATAAACTCCGACGCCTGACGGTTACCGAGTGTGATGGTGCCGGTTTTATCCAGTAGCAGAACGTCAACGTCACCTGCCGCTTCAACTGCACGTCCGCTGGTGGCAATCACATTCGCGCCTAGCATCCGGCTCATCCCGGCGACGCCGATCGCTGACAACAGGCCGCCAATAGTGGTTGGGATCAGACAGACCAGCAGCGCCACCAGTACCGTTACACTCACGGCATTACCGCCCCACGCGGAAAACGGCCACAGCGTGGCGGTTGCCAGTAAAAAGACGATGGTCAGAGCAATCAGCAGGATAGTCAGGGCAATCTCGTTCGGTGTTTTGCGTCGCTGTGCGCCTTCCACCATCGCGATCATCCGATCCAGAAATGTCTCACCGGGGTTAACGCTACACTCAATCACCAGCCAGTCAGAAAGAATACGCGTGCCGCCGGTGACGGAGGCAAAATCGCCGCCGGATTCACGGATCACCGGTGCCGATTCCCCGGTGATGGCGCTTTCATCGACCGATGCGCCGCCTTCAATGACTTCACCATCGCAGGGGATAATATCGCCAGCTTCTACCAGCACGATGTCACCTTTACGCAGTTGATCGGCAGGAACTTTGTCCGCCGCAGCGCCATATTTCGGCTCACGCAGCTTGCGGGCAAAGGCAGTTTTTTTCACCCCTTTAAGACTGTTGGCCTGCGCTTTACTGCGGCCTTCTGCCAGCGCCTCGGCGAAATTAGCGAACAGTACGGTGACCCACAGCCAGCCGCTAATTGCCGCGCTAAACAGCGCATTGCCAGGCATCGCACCGCTTGCCATCGCGATGCTAATACAGGTGGTCAGCAGACTGCCGATCCAGACGATAAACATCACCGGATTGCGCCATTGCGCCTGCGGGTTTAATTTTTTCACCGCTTCTTTCAGCGCCTGAACGACAAGTGTTGGTTCGAATAGCGCCAGTTGTTTACGACTCATATTCAGTGCTCACTCAATATCATCAGGAGAGATATTCCGCCACCGGACCAAGCGCCAGGGCAGGGATAAAGGTCAGTGCGCCAACCAGCAACACGGTGCCGATTAACAGGCCAACAAACAGCGGGCCGTGCGTTGGCAGCGTGCCGGAGCTGGCGGGTTGGCTCTTTTTACTCACCAGCGAACCGGCAATTGCCATCACCGGGATAATCACCCCGAAGCGACCGACAAACATGCAGAACGCCAGTAAACAGTTCCAGAACGGGGAGTTGGCGCTTAATCCGGCAAAGGCGCTGCCGTTGTTGTTAGCGGCGGATGACACGGCGTACAGCACTTCGCTAAAACCATGCGGGCCAGGGTTGAGCATGGCGCTACGTCCGGCGTCGGTCATCATTGCCAGCGCCGCGCCCATCAGCACCAGCGTCGGGGTAACCAGAATCGCCAGTGCAGTCAGTTTCATCTCGCGTACGTCGATTTTTTTACCCAGATATTCCGGTGTACGACCAATCATCAGCCCGGCAATAAACACCGCCAGCAGGACAAACAGCATCATGCCGTAAAGACCAGAACCGACACCGCCGAACACCACTTCACCAATTTGCATCAGCCACATCGGCACCATGCCACCGAGAGCGGTAAACGAATCATGCATCGCAATCACCGCGCCACAGGAAGCCGCCGTAGTCACGACCGCAAACAGGCTACTGACCAGCACGCCGAAACGGCTCTCTTTACCTTCCATATTGATGCTGCTGTCTGCGCCGAGCGCCAGCAGATGAGGATTACCCTGAACTTCTGCCCACATCACCACGCCTACGCAGATGACAAAAATCACTGACATCGCCCACAGCAACATGCGCCCCTGGCGGCGATCGCCCGTCACTTCACCAAAGGCAAAGCACAGCGCCGTTGGGATCAAGAAGATCACCAGCATCTGCACGAAGTTGGTCAGTGCGGTTGGGTTTTCAAACGGATGCGACGAGTTGGCATTAAAGAAGCCACCGCCGTTAGTACCGAGCATCTTGATCGCTTCCTGAGAAGCTACAGGCCCCATGGGTAACAGCTGTTGCGCTCCTTCAACGGTATTCACAGCCTGATAAGGCTGAAAGTTTTGCAGCGCACCTTGTTGAATAAAAAACAGTGCGATCAACAACGCCACAGGGACGAGCACCCATAACGTGATGCGTAGCAGATCGACCCAGGCATTCCCGAGTGTGCTCATGCTCTGGCGGGTAAACGCACGGATGAGGGCAAAAATCACCGCAATCCCGCTGGCGGCAGAAAGAAAGTTTTGCACCGTTAAGCCAGCCATCTGGCTGAAATAGCTCAACGTGGTTTCACCGCTGTAAGATTGCCAGTTGGTATTCGTGACAAAGCTGACGGCGGTATTCAGCGCCAGATCCCACGACAGCCCCGGCAACTGCTGTGGATTAAGCGGCAGATAGTGCTGACCGAGCAACATAAAAAACAGCACCGCCAGCCCCAGCATGTTCAGGCCGAGAATGGCACAAAGATATTGCTTCCAGTTCATCTCACGGTCAGAGACGCCAAGTGCGCGAAAAAGTACGCGCTCAACGCCCGTTGTACCGGGAAGAGGAATGTCATTAATCAGCCGCGCCAGCCCGCTGCCTAAAGGACGCGCCAGCACCATTAACACCAGTAAAAACGTGGCGATCAGTAAGAACCCTTGCGCAGCCATCAGAACGCCTCCGCATTGATCAGGGCATAAACCAGATAACCCAGTAATAAAAACACCAGCAATACGCCGGTTATCACGCCTGCACTCACAGTGCACCTCCAGTGGCCTAAAAGTGATACCGGAAGGGTAGAATTCTGGCTGCAAAGATTTCGCAAAAATCTGCGGGCGGGGTGTAAAAAAAGTATAAAAATGGCAAAAGCCATGATTTAACTAATGTTTAGTATTAATTTAACT
>NZ_SJWV01000017.1:0-46594 GCF_004352695.1 Escherichia sp. KCJ4928 | reverse complement strand
GTATCCTGGTGGCGCTTGCCAACATGCTGGTGCAGTTCGGTTTGCCGTATACCGATATGTCGAAAGGCGCGCCGTCGTTTACCTGGGTAGTTGAATCCATCGGTTACCTTGGCTTCACCTTTATGATCCCCATCATGGGCGCTTATATTGCCTCGTCGATTGCCGATAAACCGGCTTTCGCTCCGGCGTTTCTGGTTTGCTATCTGGCGAACGACAAAGCGCTGCTCGGCACCCAGTCGGGTGCGGGATTCCTCGGCGCGGTGGTGCTGGGGCTGGCGATTGGCTATTTCGTCTTCTGGTTCCGCAAAGTGCGCCTTGGCAAAGCATTACAACCGCTGCTCGGTTCAATGCTGATCCCGTTCGTTACTCTGCTGGTTTTCGGCGTGCTCACTTACTACGTTATCGGGCCGGTGATGTCCGACCTCATGGGCGGGCTGCTCCACTTCCTGAATACCATTCCTCCATCAATGAAGTTTGCGGCAGCGTTTCTGGTCGGTGCGATGCTGGCGTTCGATATGGGCGGCCCCATCAATAAAACCGCCTGGTTCTTCTGCTTCTCACTGCTGGAAAAACACATTTATGACTGGTACGCCATCGTCGGCGTTGTCGCGTTGATGCCGCCCGTTGCGGCGGGTCTTGCGACGTTCATTGCGCCCAAACTGTTTACCCGACAGGAAAAAGAGGCTGCCAGTAGTGCCATTGTGGTCGGTGCCACAGTCGCAACCGAACCTGCTATTCCTTACGCTCTGGCAGCTCCGTTACCGATGATTACCGCCAATACGCTGGCGGGCGGTATTACCGGCGTGCTGGTGATCGCTTTCGGAATCAAACGTCTGGCACCTGGTTTGGGTATCTTTGACCCGCTGATCGGCCTGATGTCGCCGGTAGGTTCGTTTTATCTGGTGCTGGCGATTGGCCTCGCGCTAAACATTTCATTCATTATCGTCCTGAAAGGATTGTGGTTACGCCGCAAAGCGAAAGCCGCGCAACAGGAGCTTGTCCATGAACATTGAGTTACTGCAACAGTTGTGCGAAGCCAGCGCCGTCAGCGGCGATGAACAGGAAGTTCGCGACATCCTGATAAACACGCTGGAACCTTGCGTTAATGAAATCACCTTTGATGGTCTGGGCAGCTTTGTTGCCCGTAAGGGGAATAAAGGTCCAAAAGTTGCCGTTGTCGGGCATATGGATGAAGTCGGCTTTATGGTCACCCACATCGACGAGAGCGGTTTTCTGCGCTTCACCACCATTGGCGGCTGGTGGAATCAGTCGATGCTCAACCACCGGGTAACCATACGCACACACAAGGGATTTAAAATCCCTGGTGTGATTGGTTCCGTCGCGCCTCATGCGTTAACGGAAAAGCAAAAGCAACAACCGCTGTCATTTGATGAGATGTTCATTGATATTGGCGCGAACAGTCGCGAAGAAGCGGAAAAGCGCGGCGTTGAAATTGGCGATTTTATTAGCCCGGAAGCCAATTTTGCCTGCTGGGGCGAAGATAAAGTAGTCGGAAAGGCGCTGGATAACCGCATCGGCTGCGCGATGATGGCGGAGCTACTACAGACAGTAAATAACCCAGAAATTACGCTGTACGGCGTTGGCAGTGTGGAAGAAGAAGTTGGGCTACGCGGGGCACAAACCTCGGCGGAACACATTAAACCGGATGTGGTGATTGTGCTGGATACCGCTGTCGCAGGTGATGTTCCGGGCATTGATAACATTAAATACCCGCTGAAACTGGGCCAGGGGCCGGGGCTGATGCTGTTTGACAAGCGCTACTTCCCCAACCAGAAACTGGTAGCAGTGTTAAAAAACTGTGCCGCACATAACGATTTACCGCTGCAATTTTCCACCATGAAAACCGGAGCGACGGATGGCGGGCGCTACAACGTGATGGGCGGCGGGCGTCCGGTTGTCGCGCTGTGTCTGCCAACTCGTTATCTGCACGCTAACAGCGGCATGATTTCAAAAGCCGATTACGATGCTCTGCTCACGCTGATACGGGATTTTCTGACGACCTTAACTGCGGAGAAAGTCAACGCGTTTAGCCAGTTCCGTCAGGTGGATTAATGCTAAACGAACGCCAGTTAAAGATTGTCGATCTGCTGGAGCAACAGCCGCGCACGCCTGGAGAGCTGGCGCAACAGACTGGCGTTTCAGGCAGGACCATCCTGCGTGATATTGACTATCTCAACTTCACCCTTAACGGCAAAGCCCGCATTTTCGCCAGTGGTAGTGCGGGCTATCAGCTGGAAATCTTCGAGCGCCGCAGCTTTTTTCAGTTGCTGCAAAAGCACGATAACGACGATCGGCTGCTGGCGCTATTATTACTAAATACCTTTACTCCCCGTGCGCAACTCGCCTCGGCGCTTAATTTGCCAGAAACGTGGGTAGCAGAACGTCTGCCCCGGTTAAAACAGCGTTATGAACGCACTTGTTGCCTGGCCAGTCGCCCCGGTTTGGGCCATTTCATTGATGAAACAGAAGAGAAGCGCGTTATCTTGCTGGCGAACTTGCTACGCAAAGATCCGTTTTTAATTCCGCTGGCGGGCATAACACGAGACAACCTTCAGCATTTATCCACGGCCTGCGACAACCAACACCGCTGGCCGCTGATGCAGGGTGATTATCTCTCCAGCCTGATTCTGGCGATTTACGCCCTGCGTAATCAGCTTACTGACATATGGCCGCAATATCCCGGTAACGAGATAAAACAAATCGTTGAACAGTGCGGCCTGTTTCTCGGTGATAACGCTGTAAGAACCCTGACGGGTTTGATAGAGAAACAGCATCAGCAAGCGCAGGTAATTTCAGCCGATCATGTGCTGGGGTTGCTGCAAAGGGTGCCAGGCATCGCGTCATTGAATATTATTGATACGCAGTTGGTTGAGAATATTACCGGGCATTTATTACGTTGCCTTGCCGCACCGGTGTGGATTGCTGAGCACCGCCAAAGCAGCATGAATAACCTGAAAGCCGCCTGGCCTGCGGCCTTTGATATGAGTCTGCACTTTATTACGCTACTGCGTGAACAGCTCGATATTCCCCTTTTCGACAGCGATCTGATCGGTTTGTATTTTGCCTGTGCGCTGGAACGGCATCAAAACGAACGCCAGCCGATCATTTTGCTCTCGGACCAGAACGCGATTGCCACTATTAATCAGCTCGCCATTGAGCGCGATGTTTTACATTGTCGGGTGATTATTGCCCGTAGCTTAAGCGAACTTGTTGCCATTCGCGAAGAGATTGAGCCGTTATTGATCATTAACAACAGCCATTATTTACTGGATGACGCGGTAAATAATTACATCACCGTAAAAAATATCATTACGGCTGCCGGTATCGAACAAATAAAACATTTTCTGGCGACGGCATTTATTCGCCAACAGCCGGAGCGTTTTTTCTCTGCCCCCGGAAGTTTTCATTATTCGAATGTACGCGGTGAAAGCTGGCAACATATTACCCGGCAAATTTGTGCGCAATTAGTCGCACAACACCATATTACCGCCGATGAAGCACAACGCATCATCGCCCGCGAAGGCGAAGGTGAAAACCTGATTGTTAATCGCCTCGCCATCCCACATTGCTGGAGCGAACAGGAGCGACGTTTTCGTGGATTTTTTATTACCCTCGCCCAACCAGTTGAGGTGAATAACGAAGTCATTAACCATGTCTTGATCGCCTGCGCCGCCGCCGATGCGCGTCATGAGCTAAAAATATTTAGCTATCTGGCAAGCATATTGTGTCAGCATCCGGCGGAGATTATTGCCGGGTTAACAGGATATGAGGCATTTATGGAGTTACTTCACAAGGGGTGAACTGTGTCGGATGCGCCGCATCCGACACTGCATTTATCATCAAAAACGTTTAACGCAGGCTATTATAGTCATCAACCATTTCGTTGTACTCGCGTAATGCTCTCGGGAAAGAGTCTTCGACCATCCAGCTTGAGTTTGCGTCCTGAAGTTGCTCTTTATCCCAGTCAGAGTACGGGACTTTATCTCTGATGCGGCGAACGTATTTTTTAGCCTCGAGTTGATACTGGCCTGCCGAATTAATAAACGAGAAATTCATGCCGCCTTTATCCGCTTCTTTGGCCTGCGCCACTAGCGTTTCCAGTTCAGACACTTTCTTCATTGCCGCATCAACATCAAACTTCTCTTGCGATATCAGATTATTAATTTGTTTCGCTGAAATCATGACTGCCAGAGAGTAGTAGTGGAATGTTTTCCCTTCTCTTTCTTCAATATTTTTCAGTTCCGCAAGCTGGCGCTTATCGTTAATTTCCTGAATCGCCGCATGATAAGATTCTGCTACAGCTTCAAAGGCTTCCAGATTTTTTAAGAATGTCTGGTGCAGCGTTTTCCCTTTCGCAAACGCATCGTCTTTATAATTTTCCTGGGTGTAATATTTATCCATTTCGTTAATGGTATTACCCAACGCCACGGCAGCATCGATATAACTCACCGCCACGCCATCAATAGGTTGCAGCGCAGGCGTTAACGCCACAGCACTTTTTACGCCTTTTTCACACTCAGCGAGGTTGGATTCACTAATGCCGTAGATGCCATAAACAGTACGCTCTTCACCGGTAGGCCCCTGTTTAAAATCTTTCAGCCAGTCAGCATAACGCGCCAGACTGCTCTGTACAGGGATCTGTAACTTGTTATAGCACTTGATATAGACATCCATTTTTTCGTCGAAAACCGCTTGTTCATCGACCACCGGTTGCGCAGGTGTTTCAGGTTTAGCTTCTGCTTTTGCAACGGGAGCTTCAGGAGCTGGTGCGGCAGGTTGACTATTGGCAGGCGGGGGCGTTTCTGTTTCGGCTTTTTTATCATCACAACCCGTCAGACCGAGGGCCATGATGGCGACTATAATAGCGGAAGATAATAAATTCCTTTTCATTTAATTGCCTTATAAATATATAGATAAGAGAGTGAACATAATAAATGAAAAAAGAAAACGCCACTACACGCGTTTTATTTATAAATAAAATAATAAAATTCACGAAATGAATAAGTCCTGCAATTTAATATATATCGCAGGACTTATTTTAATTAATTGCTCAAACGCTGCGGATGGGTATAAACCGTTGCCCGACCCGGCTTACAAAAACCCACCAGCGTCAGATTACAACGCTCAGCCACTTCTACAGCAAGCGTGGTCGCGGCAGACACCGCAAACAAAATCTCTACGCCGCACATCGCCGACTTTTGCACCATTTCATAACTGGCACGACTGGAAACCAGTACCGCACCTTGCTGCCAGCTTTCCCCTTCTTGTGACCGGCGGCCTAACAGTTTGTCCAGCGCCACATGGCGACCCACGTCTTCATGCCCGCCGACCAGTTCGCCAGATGGCAACATCCAGGCAGCGGCGTGAGTACAACCAGTCAGTTGCCCCACTGGCTGAAAATCGTTGAGATGACGTAATGCATCATCCAGTTTGTTGAGATCAAACGTCTGGGTGAACGGTAGCGGCTGCACCGGTTTTCCGATGTCATTAAGTTGCTCCACGCCGCATACGCCACAGCCCGTACGTCCCGCCAGCGCCCGGCGGCGCTCCTTCAACCCCATAAAGCGGCGGCTGGAAAGCTCAATTTGTACTTCAAGACCATTACAGGAAGGAACGACATCCATGCCGAAGATATCGCGCGGACTTTCTATTATCCCCTCGGAAAGCGAAAAACCGAGCGCAAAGTACTCAAGGTCTTTGGGCGACGCCATCATCACCACATGCGAAATGCCGTTGTAGACCAGCGCAACGGGAACTTCTTCCGCGACCTCATCTAACCGTGGGTGTTGTAAATCATCACGCCGCCATAACTCAATTTGACGAACACCTGTGATATTTGTCACATTTTCGATTTCTTTTTGCTGTGTTTTTTTCACTTTCTCTTAACCAGATAAGAACACACACACCAACATTATGGTATTCTGTTACAAACCCTTCCTGGATGGAGGGAAATTGAGCCAATTCTGGACCTTTGCGGCCCCTTCCGCAAAGAAAAATAACTCCCACTCCCTGCACACGCAGCAAGCGAATGTAAATGGGACGTGACAATGTCGAAACAAGGAGCAATCCATGCAGGTCAGCAGAAGGCAGTTCTTTAAGATCTGCGCTGGCGGTATGGCAGGCACCACGGCAGCGGCACTGGGTTTTGCACCCAGCGTAGCGCTCGCGGAAACCCGGCAGTATAAACTGCTGCGCACCCGCGAAACCCGTAATACCTGCACCTATTGTTCCGTAGGCTGTGGGCTGTTGATGTACAGCCTCGGTGACGGAGCAAAAAACGCCAAAGCATCTATCTTCCATATCGAAGGCGATCCGGATCACCCGGTCAACCGCGGTGCACTTTGTCCGAAAGGCGCTGGCCTGGTGGATTTCATCCACTCCGAAAGCCGTCTGAAGTTTCCGGAATACCGTGCGCCAGGTTCTGATAAATGGCAGCAAATCAGTTGGGAAGAGGCGTTTGATCGCATCGCCAAACTGATGAAAGAAGACCGCGATGCTAACTACATTGCGCAAAACGCCGAAGGCGTGACTGTTAACCGCTGGCTCTCCACCGGGATGCTGTGTGCTTCCGCGTCGAGTAACGAAACCGGCTATTTAACGCAAAAATTCTCCCGCGCGCTGGGTATGCTCGCGGTCGACAACCAGGCGCGTGTCTGACACGGACCAACGGTAGCAAGTCTTGCTCCAACATTTGGTCGCGGTGCGATGACCAACCACTGGGTCGACATCAAGAACGCCAACCTCGTCGTGGTGATGGGCGGTAACGCCGCTGAAGCTCACCCGGTCGGGTTCCGCTGGGCGATGGAAGCCAAAATTCACAACGGCGCGAAGCTGATTGTGATCGATCCTCGCTTTACGCGTACGGCGGCGGTAGCTGACTACTATGCCCCTATTCGTTCCGGTACTGACATTGCTTTCCTGTCAGGCGTATTGCTGTACCTGCTGAACAATGAAAAATTCAACCGCGAATACACCGAAGCCTATACCAACGCCAGCCTGATAGTGCGTGAGGATTACGGCTTTGAAGATGGCCTGTTCACCGGCTACGACGCGGAAAAACGCAAGTACGATAAATCCTCCTGGACTTATGAACTGGACGAAAACGGCTTCGCCAAACGCGATACCACGCTGCAACATCCGCGCTGCGTGTGGAACTTGCTGAAACAGCACGTTTCCCGCTACACGCCAGATGTGGTTGAAAACATCTGTGGTACGCCAAAAGACGCGTTCCTGAAAGTCTGCGAATACATCGCAGAAACCAGTGCTCACGATAAAACTGCCTCGTTCCTGTATGCCCTCGGCTGGACGCAACACTCCGTTGGTGCGCAAAACATTCGTACGATGGCGATGATCCAGCTGCTGCTCGGCAATATGGGGATGGCCGGCGGCGGCGTTAACGCCCTGCGCGGTCACTCCAATATTCAGGGGCTGACGGACCTGGGGCTACTGTCGCAGAGTCTGCCAGGTTACATGACGCTGCCAAGCGAGAAGCAGACCGATCTGCAAACCTACCTTACCGCCAACACGCCAAAACCGCTGCTGGAAGGCCAGGTAAACTACTGGGGCAACTACCCGAAATTCTTCGTCTCTATGATGAAGGCCTTCTTTGGTGATAAAGCGACGGCGGAAAATAGCTGGGGCTTTGACTGGTTGCCGAAGTGGGATAAAGGCTACGACGTCCTGCAGTACTTCGAGATGATGAAAGAGGGCAAGGTCAATGGCTATATCTGCCAGGGCTTTAACCCTGTTGCCTCATTCCCGAACAAAAACAAAGTGATCGGTTGTCTGTCGAAACTGAAGTTCCTCGTCACCATCGACCCACTGAACACTGAAACCTCTAACTTCTGGCAGAACCACGGTGAGCTGAACGAAGTTGACTCGTCGAAGATCCAGACCGAAGTGTTCCGTCTGCCATCGACCTGCTTCGCAGAAGAGAACGGTTCAATCGTTAACTCAGGTCGCTGGTTGCAGTGGCACTGGAAAGGTGCGGACGCCCCGGGGATTGCGCTGACTGATGGCGAGATCCTCTCCGGTATCTTCCTGCGCTTGCGCAAGATGTATGCCGAACAGGGTGGCGCGAACCCGGACCAGGTGCTGAACATGACCTGGAACTACGCCATTCCGCATGAGCCGAAGTCGGAAGAAGTAGCGATGGAGAGCAACGGTAAGGCGCTGGCCGATATTACCGATCCGGCAACCGGTGCGGTTATCGTCAAGAAAGGCCAACAACTTAGCTCGTTCGCCCAATTGCGCGATGACGGTACAACCTCCTGTGGCTGCTGGATTTTCGCCGGTAGCTGGACGCCGGAAGGCAACCAGATGGCGCGTCGTGATAACGCCGATCCGTCTGGCCTCGGTAACACGCTGGGCTGGGCATGGGCATGGCCGCTTAACCGCCGCATTCTGTATAACCGCGCCTCCGCAGATCCGCAGGGTAACCCGTGGGATCCGAAGCGTCAGTTGCTGAAATGGGACGGCACTAAGTGGACCGGCTGGGATATTCCGGACTACAGCGCAGCGCCTCCGGGTAGCGGCGTCGGGCCGTTTATCATGCAGCAGGAAGGCATGGGGCGTCTGTTTGCCCTCGATAAGATGGCGGAAGGTCCGTTCCCGGAACACTACGAGCCGTTTGAAACGCCGCTGGGAACTAACCCGCTGCATCCAAACGTTATCTCGAACCCGGCTGCACGTATCTTTAAAGACGACGCCGAAGCATTGGGTAAAGCCGATAAGTTCCCGTATGTCGGAACCACCTATCGTCTGACCGAGCACTTCCACTACTGGACCAAACACGCGCTGTTGAACGCGATTTTGCAACCAGAGCAGTTTGTGGAAATCGGGGAGTCGCTGGCGAATAAACTTGGCATTGCCCAGGGCGATACCGTGAAAGTCTCCTCCAACCGTGGCTATATCAAAGCCAAAGTGGTGGTGACCAAACGTATTCGTACGCTGAAAGCGAACGGCAAAGATATCGATACCATCGGTATTCCGATTCACTGGGGTTATGAAGGCGTAGCTAAAAAAGGCTTTATTGCCAATACGTTAACGCCATTCGTTGGTGATGCGAACACGCAGACGCCGGAGTTTAAGTCCTTCCTTGTGAATGTGGAAAAGGTGTAACGGAGACGACATATGGCTTATCAATCTCAAGATATCATTCGTCGTTCCGCGACTAACGGTCTGACCCCCGCGCCTCAGGCGCGGGACTTCCAGGAAGAAGTGGCGAAACTCATCGACGTCACCACCTGTATCGGCTGTAAAGCCTGTCAGGTGGCGTGTTCAGAGTGGAACGACATTCGCGATACCGTCGGCAATAACATTGGGGTGTACGACAACCCCAATGATTTAAGCGCCAAATCGTGGACGGTAATGCGCTTCTCGGAAGTGGAGCAGAACGACAAACTGGAATGGCTGATCCGCAAAGACGGCTGTATGCACTGTTCCGATCCAGGCTGCCTGAAAGCGTGCCCGGCGGAAGGTGCAATTATTCAGTATGCCAACGGTATCGTCGACTTCCAGTCCGAGCAGTGCATTGGCTGCGGTTATTGCATTGCGGGCTGTCCGTTCGACATTCCGCGCCTCAACCCGGAAGACAACCGCGTCTACAAATGTACGCTGTGCGTTGACCGCGTGGTGGTTGGGCAAGAACCAGCCTGCGTGAAGACCTGCCCAACGGGCGCGATTCACTTCGGTACGAAAGAGTCGATGAAAACGCTGGCGAGCGAGCGCGTTGCTGAGCTGAAAACCCGCGGTTACGACAATGCGGGTCTGTACGATCCGGCAGGCGTCGGTGGTACACACGTCATGTACGTGCTGCACCATGCTGACAAGCCAAATCTGTATCATGGCTTGCCGGAGAACCCGGAAATCAGCGAAACCGTGAAATTCTGGAAAGGCATCTGGAAACCGCTCGCGGCTGTTGGCTTTGCGGCTACCTTTGCGGCCAGTATCTTCCACTACGTGGGTGTCGGTCCGAACCGTGCGGATGAGGAAGAGAATAATCTGCACGAAGAGAAAGACGAGGAGCGCAAATGAAACGACGTGACACCATCGTGCGCTACACCGCGCCGGAACGTATCAACCACTGGATCACCGCCTTCTGCTTCATCCTGGCGGCGGTGAGCGGGCTGGGCTTTTTGTTCCCGTCCTTCAACTGGTTGATGCAAATCATGGGCACACCGCAGCTGGCGCGAATTCTGCACCCGTTTGTCGGCGTGGTTATGTTTGCCTCGTTCATCATCATGTTTTTCCGTTACTGGCATCACAACCTAATCAATCGGGAT
This sequence comes from Escherichia sp. KCJ4928, assembly GCF_004352695.1. Lineage (NCBI taxonomy): Bacteria > Pseudomonadati > Pseudomonadota > Gammaproteobacteria > Enterobacterales > Enterobacteriaceae > Escherichia > Escherichia sp. KCJ4928. Next base: position 36,290 of record NZ_SJWV01000017.1, on the reverse strand, counting down.
GATATCTTTTGGGCGAAGAATATTCGTAAGATCGTCGTCAACGAGGAAGTAGGTGACACCGGGCGTTATAACTTCGGTCAGAAATGCGTTTTCTGGGCGGCGATTATTTTCCTGGTTCTGCTGCTGGTGAGCGGCGTGATTATCTGGCGTCCTTATTTTGCGCCTGCTTTCTCAATCCCGGTGATCCGATTCGCGTTAATGCTGCATTCATTTGCCGCAGTGGCGTTAATTGTGGTTATCATGGTGCATATCTACGCCGCCCTTTGGGTGAAAGGCACGATTACCGCCATGGTGGAAGGATGGGTTACCAGCGCCTGGGCGAAGAAACATCACCCGCGCTGGTACCGTGAGGTCCGCAAGACAACGGAAAAGAAAGCTGAATGAGTATTCGCATAATCCCGCAAGATGAGCTGGGTTCGAGCGAGAAACGTACGGCGGATATGATTCCGCCGTTATTGTTCCCTCGGCTCAAGAATTTATACAACCGCCGCGCCGAGCGTCTGCGCGAGCTGGCAGAAAATAATCCGCTGGGTGATTACCTGCGCTTTGCTGCGCTTATCGCCCACGCCCAGGAAGTGGTGCTGTACGACCATCCGCTGGAGATGGATCTGACCGCGCGCATTAAAGAAGCCAGCGCACAGGGCAAGCCCCCGCTGGATATTCACGTTCTGCCGCGTGATAAGCACTGGCAAAAGCTGCTGATGGCGCTGATTGCTGAGCTGAAACCTGAAATGAGCGGCCCGGCGCTGGCAGTGATTGAGAATCTGGAGAAGGCATCGACTCAGGAGCTGGAAGATATGGCCAGCGCACTGTTTGCCTCTGATTTCTCATCCGTCAGCAGCGATAAAGCGCCGTTTATCTGGGCTGCACTGTCGCTCTACTGGGCGCAGATGGCCAATCTGATCCCCGGCAAAGCCCGCGCTGAATACGGCGAGCAACGTCAATATTGCCCGGTTTGTGGTTCTATGCCGGTGTCCAGCATGGTGCAAATTGGCACCACTCAGGGTCTGCGTTACCTGCACTGCAACCTGTGTGAAACCGAATGGCACGTAGTGCGCGTAAAATGCAGCAACTGCGAGCAGAGCGGCAAACTGCATTACTGGTCGCTGGATGACGAACAGGCCGCGATTAAAGCCGAAAGCTGCGATGACTGTGGCACTTACCTGAAGATTCTTTATCAGGAAAAAGAACCGAAAGTTGAAGCCGTGGCAGATGACCTCGCTTCTCTGGTACTGGACGCGCGAATGGAGCAAGAAGGCTATGCCCGCAGTTCCATCAACCCGTTCCTGTTTCCGGGTGAAGGGGAGTAATCTCTGACGTTTTCCGGGTGGCGCTGGTCGCCCGGATTACAGCTCATAGGGTGTGACGACACCATCTCTCGTATTCCGCGTTACCCATTCAAGATCATGCCGCAATTGTCTGTTTGCCTCGTTCTTCCCTCCAACACATCGATAAGGTTATGGGTATGTCACTGATGACAAGCGTATGATTGCCTGATGCGCTGCGCTTATCAGCCCTACCAATAAACTTCAATATATTGAATTTGCATGACTTTGTAGGCCGGATAAGGCGTTCACGCCGCATCCGGCATGAACAACGCGCACGTTGTCAGCAATCTGATTGACATCATTTTTTCCCATTACCATTCCTCGCGCAGCTTACGCTGATATTCGACACCATCTTCCTCACACCCTTGCCAGATGCCAGGAACACTGGTTCTTGCTGTTTGCGATTGATTTATCAGGTATTGATCTACCGCTTCCCTTAATAGGTCCGCACGAGGAAGATTACGCTGCACCTCGAGATCATCAAGTTGCTTAATCACCTCATTCGATAAATCGAGTAAAATTCTGCCCATATCTATACCTGCCAGAGAGTTCATAAATATCTCGCCAATATCATTTTTGAATCTATGGAGAGAAAAGTACCCTTTCCGAATCTTTAAAGAAAGCTCATTTACGCATCATTTTTTATTTTTGCGAGGCGTTTTCCAGATACGATGTAACAGTTGCAGTTATTATAAGTTCAAGTAAAACAGCCTTGTATTAATACCAGAATAAGGGCATCTGTTTTTTTATATTCAAGAATGAAAAATTTTTTTCATTCCTTATGCTCCTTACACTGATCATCAACACCAACTGTCTCACCCCTTTGCCTGCCTCTCTTTGCTTTACGCACCGGAAATTGCTGCCGCTCCAGATATTGCTCAACCGCTTCGCGTAAAATTGCAGATCGTGAAACCTTACGCCAGCCCCGAAGCTTGTTCAGCCGTTTAATTGCCTCTTCTGATAAATGAAGAAAAACCGTATTCATCGCCATTACCACCACCTTACATATATTACTCATTAATGTATGTGCGAAAATTACGCCGGAAAATCATTTAAAAAAAGCGGATTTTTGCATGTTGTTTTGTTTTTGCGAGGTGTTTTCCAGAAATAATAAGAGTGTTGCAGTTGTTTCATTTATTACTCAAAAATGGTTTAGTTATCGCCCAGGATGAGTTATGGATGCTATGAATATATTATATTCAGGGATGTTTATTTTTTGATTGGATCTTTATTTGCATAATCTGAATGGTGTACCCGAAAAATGTCAGCATCCTAACAGCACCCGGATTTAAGGTGAAATTAATCATCCATCACAGACCGGTCAGTACTGCCACCAACCGGTCTTTACTTGTTCATCGTTATAATTTTGTTGGTAACAGTTCGGGAAACAAGGAATTCCTTCCGGAACCCCCCGGTATCATCCGATAGCATTGACGTCAATCATCAGCGCGACGATGAGTTTTTTTAATCGCATCATAGGGTGGCGACGTTCAGCACGATTACGGGTCATAGCAAAACTCCTGGGCAGGCGACCACTATGCCGCTTTCACAGGAGTTCTGAATGCTAGTGCTTTCTGTATGGCATAACCATGCCTCTAACGGTTAAGTGCTTGCAGCACATGTTGCGGATCATTGGCAATCGCTCGCAGCAAAGCCTTTGCAGGCCCGGTCGGTGAACGTCGCCCCTGCTCCCAGTTACGCAACGTGTCTACGCTTACAGAAATAAGATCGGCAAATTTAGATTGTGACAACCCTGAAGCGCGGCGTATTTCTTTGATTTTCATAGCATCAACTTCAAAAGTCCGCGAAGGCTGTCGCGTTCCTTCAATAATTTCATTCATCTGGGCCATGCTGTGAGTCAACCGCTCAAAAAGTGCCTTATCCATTTACCACCTCGTATTTAACAACCGGAGCATTGCTTTTTCCTGGGGAGACAGATCATCTTTAATACCCTTACGATAAATAAGCAGTAATCTGATCTCATAATGTTTAACCTGATGAAAGTAAATAACCCTGACACCAGCACGTTTCCCCTTTCCTCCTGAAACCCATCGAACCTTTCTTAACCCACCAGTTTCAGGTATTACCTCACCATAGTCAGGATTCAAGGCCAGGAAAAACTGAAAACGACTGAATTCATCGTCGGTCAGCAGTTTTTGAACATCTTCAGTAAAAATTTCCGTTTCGATGAAGAGCATAATTATACGCCATTGGCTTAGAGTAACAATCCTTTTTGTACGTCATTGACGTACCCTTGAAACCACTAGCTTACTGATAGTGCTCCAGCAAAACCACGTCTCTGCCGGGTTTGTCTTTAGATTTGCGAGGCGCTTTCCAGATTTTTCACGCCCGTGAATTTCCCTGTATCCATCCAGCAAAAACGGGTGTATAAGACTGTACATTCATACAGCAAAATAAGTTCTACTATGGCACTGGAAAAAGGAATTGCAGAGTTAGTCGAAAAGTTTATCGCTGCGGGTCGCCCCTCATCGCGTCAACAAAGTATTGCGCAGCGCAGGGAGGGCTATATCGCCAGCGCTGTCCTTGCGGGTGAGACAGAAACGCGGGTAGATATTCAGACTATCGAACTTGAAGGGATGACCTTACGAATAGTGTCGCCGCTGAATGCCCCGACATTACTCCCGACGATAATTTATTACTACGGTGGCTGTTTTGTTAGCGGCGGGTTCGCAACTCACGACAACCAGCTGCGCCAGTTAGCCTATTACGGGCAATGTCGGGTTATTGCCGTCCAGTATCGGCTGGCACCGGAACATACTTTCCCCGCCGCCCATGATGATGCGCAACGAGGTGCAGAAATAGTCTGGCAACACGCCGAACGACTCGGCGTTGATAAACAACGTATAACTCTTGCCGGTGACAGTGCGGGCGGACATCTGGCGCTGGTAACTGCTTTGCGATTAAAGCGTGCTGGCGAGTGGCAACCGGCACAACTCATCTTAATTTATCCTATGCTTGATGCGACTGCGCATTTCGAAAGCTACATACGCAATGGTCACGATTACATCATCACACGCGACACTTTACTGAGCGGCTTTGAGATGTATCTGCCAGGCATTGAACGCAGGCATCCTGAAGCCAGCCCTCTTTGGCGCGATGATTTCAATGGCTTGCCACCTGTACATATCATTACCGCTGAATACGACCCACTTTGCGATGAAGGTGAAGCGTTGTATCACCGCATGACAGGGCAAGGAGTGCAATGCACCTGCCAACGCTACCTTGGCGTTATCCACGGATTTTTTCAGTTAGGTGGTATCAGCGAGGCCGCGCGATCGGCACTACGGGATGTTGCCTGGAGAGCGGGAAGGTAACTTCGGACCTGGGCCCTGAAAAGGTTTTCAGATTGAAAACCTTTTCAGTCAAGTAAAACGCCCCTACTCTTCTTCGTTCCCGCCCTCTTCATACGGGCCAAATGGCTTCGCGGGCAGAACGATATACGTGCCTTCAAACACTGCACCCGGCGTCTCGTCGCCAAAGATTTCAACTTGCATCTGCACCCGTGCTTTTCGTCCGCGCGCCAGACGGTCGAGATCGCCGCTTAAGGCACCAAGGTCGGCTACCGCATGAGGTTTACCGCTAATCGGCTTGCTGTAGCGGATATGCGCATCCGCCAGAATAATCGTTCCGCCGAGATGGCGTTCGCGCAGCATCAGCCAGATAAGCCCCCAACCGGTGAGCGTTGCCAGTGAGAATAAACTCCCGGCAAACAGCGTATGGTGCGGATTCTGATTACCGGTTTCCGGCATGGTGGTGATAAATTTTTGCCCGGTATATTGTTGAATACGCACGCCCATTTTTTCACTAAGCGGGATATGTTCGTACCACGCCTGTTGCAGCTGCGCGCACCAGTCTCCGCGATGCAAAATATCATCCAGAGTGGCAACGGGTTTAATCATCAAAAAATGGCGAATCGGCGTGGTAGTTGGGGTGGTGATCTCCCCCTGATTAATGAATCCCAGCTTGGCGAAAAACTCCACCGCGTCTTCACGGGCGCTACAGGTCACGCGCTTAACGCCTTCCTGACGCGCCACCGACTCCAGGGTCATCGCCATCAGCGTGCCTAACCCTTTGTCCTGCACGTCCGGGTGAACGGCCATAAAGCGAATGGACGCTTCATTGTCGGCATTAATATACAATCGGCCTACCGCCACCAGATTACCCTGCTCGTCGACGACCATCTGGTGATGCGCCATCGCATCCCACGCGTCGCGTTCCGAACCTTTTGGTTGATGCAGGGGCTTACGCAACATTTCCCAGCGAAACTGATAGTAACGCTCTAATTCTTCTTCTGTTTGTGGAACCCGAAGGTGATACATAGCGATACTCTCTCTTGTTTCCCGTGACAACCCTGGAAGCTGGCTCATACCTGCAACCAGAATGTCACGGGGCCATCATTGACCAGCGATACCTGCATATCCGCAGCGAAGCGTCCTGTTTGCGTGTTCATCTCTTGCTGACGGCAGCGTTCGACGAAATAGTCATATAACGCCTCTGCGCGATCCGGTGATGCACCTTTGGAGAAACTTGGGCGCATCCCCCGTTCGGTATCTGCGGCGAGGGTAAACTGGGAAACCACCAGCACACTGCCGCCCGCCTGTTGCACGTTGAGGTTCATCTTGCCTTCGGCATCGCTAAAGATGCGGTAGCCGAGCACACGCTCGCACAGACGGTTTGCTTTCTGTTCGTCGTCATCCTTTTCGACACCCAATAACACCAAAAGTCCCGCGCCAATTTCGCCCGTCACTTCTCCCTCCACGGTGACGCTGGCACGGGTTACGCGTTGAATTAATGCAATCATGGTTCGTCGTCTTCTTCTTGTTCAGCTGCTTGTTTTAGTTTGCGGTATTCCCCGAGAGTGACAGTAATTTCCGCGCCAAGCAAGACGATACACCATGTCCAGTAGACCCAAACAAAGAGAATGGGGATCACCGCCAGCACGCCGTAAATGAGCTGATATGAGGGGAACATGGTGATATAAAGCGCGAAACCTTTCTTTCCTGCTTCGAACAGGAGCGCGGCGACAAACGCGCCGACAATCGCGTCGCGGTTAGGTACGCGGATGGTAGGAACAATGCTGTACAGCAACCAGAAGGAGATCCACGACAACAGCAGCGGAAAAATACGCAGCACGTTATCGATGACAGTATTGAGATCGCTCGCCCAGCGCAGGGAGAGCAAATAGGAACTGATCGCCAGACTGGCCCCTGCCAGCAGCGGCCCCAGCGTTAAAATCATCCAGTACACGGCGAACGAATAAATTTTTGGTCGCGCTCGTTTACTGCGCCAGATGGTATTCAACGCGCTATCGATGGAGTACATCAGCAATAACGCGGTGACGATCAGCCCGCACGCCCCAACGGCGGTCATCTTGTTGGAATTGGCAACAAATTGTTCGATATACCGCTGAATAACATCGCCAGTAGCAGGCAGAAAGTTGGCAAAAATAAAGTGACGTAACTGAATGCTGACGTCGGAAAACATGGGAAAAGCGGCGAAAAGCGCAAAAACAACGGCAACCAGCGGCACTAATGAGAGCAACGACACATAGGCAAGGTTACCTGCCAGGGTTGTCATGTTGTCCTCATCAATGCGTTGCCAGAGTAGTTTTAGCCAGGCCCATAGTGGACGGGTACGGTGCCTGGCTTTGTCCTGAATGGTTTTTAGCATAACACCTTCGCGAAATAGTCCGGGATGGTGGTTTTATCTTTCACCAGAATACTGGTAATGCCCAGCTGATTGGCTCCTTCTATATTATCGGCGTTATCGTCGAAAAAGACCGTATCGCTGGGTGAAAAACCTTCCGCCTGCAAAACATGCTGGTAAATTCGTGCTTCAGGTTTGCGCATCCCCAGATCTTGCGACAGATAGATATGGTCAGCAGCATCACGAATTTCCGGGTATTCTTCCGGCCAGAAGGTGGTATGCAGGCGGTTGGTATTGGAAAGCACCACCACGCGATGCCCCTGCTCACGCAGTTTATGCATGATGGCGATCACTTCCGGGCGCAGCGCAACAAACACCGCCTGCCAGCCGTGAGAGAACTGCTCGTAGCTTAGCGGTAGAGCCATCTCATGACACAGCGCCTCTGCGAACGCTTCGTCGCTAATTTCCCCACGCTCATGCTGATGAAACGCCTCCCCCATATGAAAACTCTTCTTAAGCGATGCCAGCGGAATACGCGTTAAATCGCTCCAGGCTCCCAGCACACGGTTAAAGTCGATATCGACAATCACATTACCTAAATCAAAGATATAGAGCATTTTTGCCTCCTTTCGCGCCACAAGAAATTAACTGTAGCGGGAAAGGATGGGTTTGGCTATGTGGCAAGGTATGAAGCCAGGTTAACGGTCACAAAAATCTACGCGTCTTCCTGGGGAAGAATGATTTCAATTTGGCTGTCTTGTAAGCGTGATTTTAGCGCAGCGGGCGGCAGCTCGTCGGTAAAGAGCGCAGTGACCTGTGCCACGTTACCAATTTCAACCGCCGCCGAAGCATGATACTTAGTGTGATCGGCGACCAGCAGAATATTTCTCGCGTGCGCCATCATCGTTTTCACCACGTTAGCTTCGTTTACATCAAACTCCATCAACGCGCCATCGCTCTCAATCGCCCCAACGCTTGTTACCAGATAATCAGCACGAAAATCAGCCACAAAGGACGCCGCTGAAGGGCCAATGATCCCGCTATTATGAGAGCGCAACGTACCGCCGGGCACCATCACTTCAAAGCGCGGGTTGTGGTAAAGAATATGCGCCACACGCAGGCTGTTGGTGATTATCCGCAAATGATTATGGTTAAGTAACGCCCGGGCAACATGCTCAACAGTCGTACCAATGGTGATAAATATTGTTGAACCATCAGGAATATAGTCTGCCACCGCTTCGGCAATCGCTTTTTTTTCCTCGGTTTGCGAAACCTCACGCTGCTCGAACGCCGTATTAACGACGCTGGAAGCCCGACCCGCGCCACCGTGATGGCGCGTAATCAGGCCTTGCTCGCTTAATTTACGAATATCCCGGCGGACCGTCTGCGTGGAGACATCCAGCAGATTTGCCAGCTCATCAATATTCATATACCCACGCTCGGCGATCAGCATGAGGAGTTGGTCGTGCCGCGGGTTACCGGTTAGTTCGGTAAGGCTCATGAAAATTCCTCGAAAAACCATCACCCTGGCATTTTATACAAAAAGTGACAAAAAAGATCGGGTTTGATCACAGTCAGGGATCCCGGCTCGTCCACCGGGACGTGTGCATTTTAACGCCGCTACACCGCTGGCGAAGCGGACTGACTCCGCTAAATCCCCACTTGTTGCCAGCGCCACCGCCAAAGCGCCGTGAAAAACATCACCCGCACCTGTGGTATCTACCACATCAACTTTGAAGGCCGGTTGATGCTGACGCCCACCATTTTCCAGCCAGTCGCAGCCTGCGCTACCCTGGGTCACATAGACATGACCATTTGTGAGCGTTTGTGCCTGTTTTAGCGCACTGGCCATCTCTTTCACGCCCGTTAAGCGCGCCAGACCCGGTTCTGAAAAGGCCGCGTGATCGCTTAATGCCACCAGCTCACTGATATCCTGCGGCGTAATGTCCCCGTCCAGAACGGTCATCACACCCGCCTGACGGGCCAGGGTGAAGGCTTTTTTAGCGCCGTCGTGCCAGCGTACATCTGCCAGCACAACATCCCACTGAGAGAAATCAATTTCCTCCAACCACTCTGCGTCAGGCAGCAGATCCGGGCTGGGGTAGTTAATGATTATCCGCTCGCCTTTGGTATCCACCATGATGGCGGATTGCGAAGATTTCGCCTGGTTATACCGTTTGGTGTAACGGGTGTTAACGCCCCAGGATTCCAGCTCTGCCAGCAGGCTGTTGCCCGTGTCGTCATCACCTACGCGACCAATAAAATCGACCTGCGCCCCCAGCCTTGCCGCCGCAACCGCTGCCGTCGCCGCTGGCCCGCCACCAACTTCCGTATAATTTCTCGCCACGTATTTACCGCTCTCCGTCGGTAACCCTTCCACGTAATAGATGCGATCCATCACGGTTATACCTACACAAGCAACACGAATCATGGTCATTCCTTAAACATTTTGGGATGCGTTCATTTTAATTTCACCAATTGTTTAAAAAGTGACGGCTGTCAATTTTTTGACGATAAATTACAAATACGATCAAAAACAGACAAGCAAAGCATGTCATAAATGACAAAAAGTGACATCGCTGTATTCAGGAGAGGGTTATGGCAGCAATCGCGTTTATCGGTTTAGGACAAATGGGTTCGCCAATGGCGAGCAATTTATTGCAGCAAGGGCATCAACTTCGCGTCTTTGATGTGAACGCCGAAGCTGTGCGGCATCTGGTAGACAAAGGTGCGACTCCCGCCGCCAACCCGGCGCAGGCCGCTAAAGATGCCGAATTTATCATTACCATGTTGCCGAATGGCGATCTGGTGCGCAACGTGTTGTTCGGTGAAAACGGCGTTTGCGAAGGCTTATCTACCGATGCGCTGGTCATTGATATGTCCACCATCCATCCGCTGCAAACCGATAAATTGATTGCCGATATGCAAGCCAAAGGCTTCAGCATGATGGATGTTCCGGTAGGCCGTACTTCTGCAAATGCCATTACCGGTACTCTGTTACTGCTGGCTGGCGGCACCGCTGAACAAGTTGAACGTGCCACACCGATCCTGATGGCGATGGGCAGTGAGTTGATCAACTCTGGCGGTCCGGGCATGGGGATCCGCGTTAAGCTCATCAACAACTACATGAGCATCGCGCTCAATGCGCTTTCGGCAGAAGCCGCCGTTTTGTGCGAAGCCCTGAATCTTCCCTTCGATGTTGCCGTCAAAGTGATGAGCGGTACCGCCGCCGGTAAAGGTCACTTCACCACTTCCTGGCCAAACAAAGTCCTCAGCGGAGATCTTTCTCCCGCCTTCATGATCGATCTTGCCCATAAGGATCTTGGCATCGCCCTTGATGTCGCCAACCAGCTGCATGTGCCAATGCCGCTGGGGGCCGCCTCACGGGAGGTTTATAGCCAGGCGCGCGCAGCGGGTCGCGGTCGCCAGGACTGGTCCGCCATTCTGGAACAGGTCCGTGTCAGTGCCGGGATGACTGCCAAAGTAAAAATGTAACGACTGGATAAAGGAATAAATGAATGAATAAGTACACCATCAACGACATTACGCGCGCATCGGGCGGTTTTGCCATGCTGGCGGTCGATCAGCGCGAAGCCATGCGCATGATGTTTGCCGCGGCTGGGGCACCCGCTCCGGTAGCCGATAGCGTTTTAACTGATTTCAAAGTTAACGCTGCAAAGGCCCTCTCGCCTTATGCCTCGGCGATTCTGGTAGATCAACAATTCTGCTACCGCCAGGTGGTTGAGCAAAACGCGATTGCCAAAAGTTGCGCCATGATTGTCGCCGCCGATGAGTTCATTCCTGGCAACGGTATTCCGGTCGATAGCGTGGTTATTGACCGCAAAATCAATCCGCTACAGATCAAACAAGACGGTGGCAAAGCCTTAAAACTGCTGGTGCTGTGGCGTAGTGATGAAGATGCGCAGCAACGTCTGGATATGGTGAAAGAGTTCAACGAACTGTGCCACTCACACGGTCTGGTAAGCATCATTGAGCCAGTCGTCCGCCCACCGCGTCGTGGCGATAAATTCGATCGCGAACAAGCGATCATCGATGCCGCCAAAGAGCTGGGCGACAGTGGCGCTGACCTCTACAAAGTTGAAATGCCGCTTTATGGCAAAGGTCCGCAACAAGAGCTTCTCTGTGCTTCACAACGTCTGAATGACCATATCAATATGCCATGGGTGATCCTCTCTTCCGGTGTCGACGAAAAACTGTTCCCGCGTGCCGTACGCGTGGCAATGACGGCGGGCGCATCGGGATTCCTGGCAGGCCGTGCAGTCTGGGCATCGGTCGTCGGTTTACCAGACAACGAGCTGATGCTGCGTGACGTTTGCGCACCGAAATTACAACAACTTGGCGATATCGTCGACGAAATGATGGCTAAACGCCGCTAAGATGAGGATAAAAGGAATGAAATGGTTTAACACCCTAAGCCACAACCGTTGGCTGGAACAGGAAACCGACCGCATCTTTGATTTTGGTAAAAATTCCGTAGTGCCGACTGGTTTTGGCTGGTTAGGCAATAAAGGGCAAATCAAAGAAGAGATGGGCACCCATCTGTGGATCACCGCTCGTATGTTGCACGTTTATTCCGTTGCTGCGGCGATGGGTCGACCTGGCGCTTACTCGTTGGTTGATCACGGTATCAAAGCCATGAACGGCGCACTGCGTGATAAAAAATATGGCGGCTGGTATGCCTGCGTGAATGACGAGGGCGTGGTGGATGCCTCCAAACAGGGCTATCAACACTTCTTTGCTCTGCTGGGTGCCGCCAGCGCCGTCACAACGGGTCACCCGGAAGCGCGCAAGCTGCTCGATTACACCATTGAAATTATCGAGAAATATTTCTGGAGCGAAGAAGAGCAGATGTGCCTGGAATCCTGGGACGAAGCCTTCAGCAAAACCGAAGAGTACCGCGGCGGCAATGCCAATATGCACGCGGTGGAAGCTTTCTTGATTGTTTATGACGTCACTCACGACAAAAAATGGCTGGATCGCGCGATTCGCGTGGCTTCCGTGATTATCCACGACGTCGCCAGAAATAATCATTATCGCGTTAACGAACACTTCGATACCCAGTGGAATCCGCTGCCGGATTACAACAAAGATAACCCGGCGCATCGCTTCCGCGCGTTTGGAGGTACACCAGGCCACTGGATCGAATGGGGCCGTTTAATGCTGCACATCCATGCTGCCCTGGAAGCCCGTTGCGAACAACCACCAGCATGGCTGCTAGAAGATGCCAAAGGTCTGTTTAACGCCACCGTGCGCGATGCCTGGGCACCCGATGGCGCGGACGGGATTGTTTATACCGTTGACTGGGAAGGAAAACCGGTGGTCCGCGAACGTGTACGTTGGCCTATCGTCGAAGCAATGGGTACGGCCTACGCGCTCTACACCGTCACTGGCGATCGCCAGTATGAAACCTGGTATCAAACATGGTGGGAGTACTGCATTAAGTACCTGATGGACTATGAAAATGGTTCCTGGTGGCAGGAGCTGGATGCGGACAATAAGGTCACCACCAAAGTCTGGGACGGCAAACAGGATATTTATCACCTGCTGCATTGCCTGGTGATCCCGCGTATCCCGTTAGCGCCCGGCATGGCTCCAGCGGTTGCAGCGGGTCTGCTGGATATTAATGCGAAATAACTGATCTGAAAATAGGGTGCGGGTTTTCCCCTCACCCTAACCCTCTCCCCAAAGGGGCGAGGGGACCGTCCGGTGCAGTTTTTGGGTTTGACATCAGCCTCACGGGAGGCTGTATGTCGTTAATTAAGGTGCCTTGTATGCAAATCACCAATATGCATTGCAGTGGACAGACCGTTTCACTTGCCGCGGGGGATTATCACGCGACCATTGTGACCGTCGGTGCTGGTCTGGCTGAATTAACCTTTCAGGGTTGTCATTTAGTCATCCCGCACAAACCCGAAGAGATGCCGCTGGCGCATCTGGGTAAAGTGCTTATTCCGTGGCCGAACCGGATCGCCAACGGCTGTTACCGCTATCAGGGGCAGGAATATCAGTTACCCATTAATGAACATAGTTCAAAAGCCGCTATTCACGGGCTGCTTGCCTGGCGAGACTGGCAAATTAGTGAATTAACCGCCACCAGCGTTACCCTGACAGCTTTTCTGCCGCCCAGTTACGGCTATCCGTTTATGCTGGCTTCACAAGTTGTTTATTCGCTCAACGCACACACGGGTCTTTCCGTTGAGATCGCAAGCCAGAATATCGGCACTGTCGCAGCGCCTTATGGCGTGGGTATTCATCCTTATTTAACCTGCAACTTAACATCTGTTGATGAATATCTGTTCCAGCTTCCGGCAAACCAGGTTTATGCCGTTGATGAACACGTAAATCCGACAACGCTTCACCACGTTGATGAGCTGGATTTAAATTTCACGCAGGCGAAAACAATAGCCGCGACAAAAATCGACCACACCTTTAAAACCGCTAATGATCTGTGGGAAATAACCATTACCCATCCACAACAGGCGCTTTCGGTTAGCCTTTGTTGCGATCAACCCTGGGTACAAATTTATAGCGGTGAAAAATTACAGCGTCAGGGACTGGCAGTTGAACCTATGAGTTGCCCGCCTAACGCCTTTAATTCAGGTATCGACTTATTATTACTGGAACCAGGAAAACCGCACCGCCTGTTTTTTAACATTTACGGACAGAGAAAATAACTTGTATTGATTAGCAGTCAAAATCATTGAAGAACATTTCACTCGCTAAAGGCAACATTATGTATCTTCAATTTATTAAGTTAAAAACAGCTCAGCTTCTGTAAAGTTTTTATATATCAGTTTTATGAGAATCATTTTACATAAGCCTGTAATAACAGGAAGGCAACAATCTCGTTCTCAACTCTATGGAGATTAGTTATGGATACGCCACGTCCACAGTTATTAGATTTTCAATTTCATCAGAATAACGACAGTTTTACCCTACATTTTCAACAACGTCTTATTTTAACCCATAGCAAAGATAATCCTTGTTTATGGATTGGCTCAGGTATAGCGGATATCGATATGTTCCGCGGTAATTTCAGCATTAAAGATAAACTACAGGAGAAAATTGCGCTTACCGACGCCATCGTCAGCCAGTCACCGGATGGTTGGTTAATTCATTTCAGCCGTGGTTCTGACATTAGCGCCACGCTGAATATCTCTGCCGACGATCAGGGCCGTTTATTGCTGGAACTACAAAACGACAACCTTAACCACAACCGTATCTGGCTGCGCCTTGCCGCTCAACCAGAGGACCATATCTACGGCTGCGGCGAACAGTTTTCCTACTTCGATCTGCGTGGCAAACCGTTCCCGCTATGGACCAGTGAACAAGGCGTTGGTCGCAACAAACAAACCTATGTCACCTGGCAGGCCGACTGCAAAGAAAATGCGGGCGGCGACTATTACTGGACTTTCTTCCCACAGCCTACGTTTGTCAGCACGCAGAAGTATTACTGCCATGTTGATAACAGTTGCTATATGAACTTCGACTTTAGTGCCCCGGAATACCATGAACTGGCGCTGTGGGAAGACAAAGCAACGCTGCGTTTTGAATGTGCTGACACATACATTTCCCTGCTGGAAAAATTAACCGCCCTGCTGGGACGCCAGCCAGAACTGCCCGACTGGATTTATGACGGAGTAACGCTCGGCATTCAGGGCGGGACGGAAGTGTGCCAGAAGAAACTGGACACCATGCGTAACGCGGGCGTGAAGGTCAACGGCATCTGGGCGCAGGACTGGTCCGGTATTCGTATGACCTCTTTTGGCAAACGCGTGATGTGGAACTGGAAGTGGAACAGCGAAAACTACCCGCAACTGGATTCACGCATTAAGCAGTGGAATCAGGAGGGCGTGCAGTTCCTGGCCTATATCAACCCGTATGTTGCCAGCGATAAAGATCTCTGCGAAGAAGCGGCACAACACGGCTATCTGGCAAAAGATGCCTCTGGCGGTGACTATCTGGTGGAGTTTGGCGAGTTTTACGGCGGCGTTGTCGATCTCACTAATCCAGAAGCCTACGCCTGGTTCAAGGAAGTGATCAAAAAGAACATGATTGAACTCGGCTGCGGCGGCTGGATGGCTGACTTCGGCGAGTATCTGCCCACCGACACGTACCTGCATAACGGCGTCAGTGCCGAAATTATGCATAACGCCTGGCCTGCGCTGTGGGCGAAGTGTAACTACGAAGCCCTTGAAGAAACGGGCAAGCTCGGCGAGATCCTTTTCTTTATGCGCGCCGGTTCTACCGGTAGCCAGAAATACTCCACCATGATGTGGGCGGGCGACCAGAACGTCGACTGGAGTCTCGACGATGGCCTGGCGTCGGTTGTCCCGGCGGCGCTGTCGCTGGCAATGACCGGACATGGCCTGCACCACAGCGACATTGGCGGTTACACCACCCTGTTTGAGATGAAGCGCAGCAAAGAGCTGCTGCTGCGCTGGTGCGATTTCAGCGCCTTCACGCCGATGATGCGCACCCACGAAGGTAACCGTCCTGGCGACAACTGGCAGTTTGACGGCGACGCAGAAACTATCGCCCATTTTGCCCGTATGACCTCCGTCTTCACCACCCTGAAACCTTACCTGAAAGAGGCTGTCGCGCTGAATGCGAAGTCCGGCCTGCCGGTTATGCGCCCGCTGTTCCTGCATTACGAAGACGATGCGCACACTTACACCCTGAAATATCAGTACCTGTTAGGTCGCGACATTCTGGTCGCTCCGGTGCATGAAGAAGGCCGTAGCGACTGGACGCTCTATCTGCCGGAGGATAACTGGGTCCACGCCTGGACGGGTGAAGCGTTCCGGGGCGGGGAAGTTACCGTTAATGCGCCCATCGGCAAGCCGCCGGTCTTTTATCGCGCCGATAGCGAATGGGCGGCACTGTTCGCGTCGTTAAAAAGCATCTAATCACATCCGCCCGTGGGGAAACTCATGGGCAAAGGGAGAACATCGATGAGTCACATCACAACGGAAGATCCAGCAACTTTACGCCTGCCCTTTAAAGAGAAACTCTCTTACGGTATTGGCGACCTGGCCTCTAACATCCTGCTGGATATCGGTACGCTTTATCTTTTGAAGTTTTATACCGACGTTCTGGGGCTGCCAGGCACCTATGGCGGCATTATCTTTTTGATTTCAAAATTCTTTACTGCGTTTACCGATATGGGTACCGGCATTATGTTGGATTCCCGACGCAAGATCGGTCCAAAAGGTAAGTTCCGTCCTTTTATTCTGTATGCGTCATTCCCGGTCACCTTACTGGCGATCGCCAACTTTGTCGGCACACCGTTTGATGTCACCGGTAAAACGGTGATGGCCACTATTCTGTTTATGCTTTACGGACTGTTTTTCAGCATGATGAACTGCTCCTACGGCGCAATGGTTCCCGCTATCACCAAAAACCCCAACGAACGCGCCTCACTGGCGGCATGGCGTCAGGGCGGCGCTACGCTGGGCCTGCTGCTGTGCACGGTGGGATTCGTGCCAGTGATGAATCTTATCGAGGGTAATCAGCAACTTGGCTATATCTTCGCCGCCACGCTGTTTTCACTGTTCGGCCTGCTGTTTATGTGGATCTGCTACTCAGGCGTGAAAGAGCGTTATGTCGAAACCCAACCAACCAATCCGGCGCAAAAGCCTGGCCTGTTGCAATCTTTCCGCGCAATTGCCGGTAACCGCCCACTGTTCATTCTGTGTATTGCCAACCTCTGCACCTTAGGGGCGTTTAACGTCAAGCTCGCCATTCAGGTCTATTACACCCAGTACGTACTTAACGATCCCATCCTGTTGTCGTATATGGGATTTTTCAGCATGGGCTGTATTTTCATCGGCGTGTTCCTGATGCCTGGCGCAGTCAGACGTTTTGGTAAGAAGAAGGTCTATATCGGCGGCCTGCTGATTTGGGTGCTGGGCGATCTGCTCAACTATTTCTTCGGCGGCGGCTCGGTCAGCTTTGTGGCGTTCTCCTGCCTGGCGTTCTTCGGCTCAGCGTTTGTTAACAGCCTGAACTGGGCGCTGGTTTCCGACACCGTCGAGTACGGCGAGTGGCGCACCGGCGTGCGTTCGGAAGGCACGGTCTACACCGGCTTCACCTTCTTTCGCAAAGTGTCTCAGGCGCTGGCTGGTTTCTTCCCCGGCTGGATGCTGACGCAAATTGGCTATGTGCCGAACGTCGCACAGGCTGACCACACCATTGAAGGGTTACGCCAGTTGATCTTCATCTACCCAAGCGCACTGGCGGTAGTCACCATTGTGGCGATGGGTTGCTTCTACAGCCTGAACGAGAAGATGTATGTCCGCATTGTGGAAGAGATAGAAGCCCGTAAACGCACGGCGTAATAATAATAAACGACGCCCTGCGGGGCGTTATAAGGAGTGATTATGTCTGACCATAATCCACTGACATTAAAACTGAATCTGCGGGAAAAAATCGCCTATGGTATGGGCGACGTCGGTTCGAATTTAATGCTCTGCATCGGTACTCTGTATCTCCTCAAATTTTATACCGATGAATTAGGGATGCCTGCTTACTATGGCGGGATTATCTTTCTGGTGGCGAAGTTTTTTACCGCGTTTACCGATATGCTCACCGGATTTTTACTCGACTCGCGGAAAAATATTGGGCCTAAAGGCAAATTTCGTCCCTTTATTTTATATGCAGCAGTTCCGGCGGCGTTAATTGCAACGCTCCAGTTTATCGCCACCACCTTTTGTTTGCCGGTTAAAACGACGATTGCCACCGCGCTGTTTATGATGTTTGGACTTTCATACAGTCTGATGAACTGCTCGTATGGTGCGATGATCCCGGCAATTACCAAAAACCCGAATGAGCGCGCGCAGCTCGCGGCTTACCGCCAGGGTGGTGCAACCATAGGGCTATTGATTTGTACCGTGGCGTTTATTCCGTTGCAGTCGCTTTTTTCTGACTCAACCGTCGGTTATGCCTGTGCGGCACTTATGTTCTCCATTGGCGGCTTTATTTTTATGATGCTGTGCTACAGAGGCGTCAAAGAGCATTATGTGGACACAGCGCCAACCGGACATAAAGCCAGTATTCTCAAATCTTTTTGCGCGATATTTCGTAATCCACCATTGCTGGTTTTATGCATTGCTAACCTGTGTACTCTGGCGGCATTTAATATCAAACTGGCGATTCAGGTCTATTACACCCAGTATGTGCTGAATGATATTAATTTATTGTCGTGGATGGGATTCTTCAGTATGGGATGCATCCTCGTCGGCGTATTACTGGTGCCAGTAACTGTAAAATGTTTTGGTAAAAAACAGGTTTATTTAGCTGGCATGGTGCTGTGGGCGGTGGGTGATATACTGAATTATTTCTGGGGAAGTAACTCTTTCACTTTCGTCATGTTCTCTTGTGTCGCCTTTTTTGGCACGGCCTTTGTAAACAGCCTGAACTGGGCACTGGTACCAGATACCGTAGATTACGGTGAATGGAAAACCGGTATTCGTGCCGAAGGTTCTGTTTATACCGGTTATACCTTCTTTCGTAAAATTTCTGCCGCACTTGCTGGCTTCTTGCCAGGCATTATGCTGACGCAAATTGGTTATGTTCCCAACATCGCGCAAAGCGATGCGACATTACAGGGTTTGCGTCAGCTCATTTTTATCTGGCCTTGTGCACTGGCAATTATTGCTGCATTGACGATGGGATTCTTTTACACACTCAATGAAAAACGGTTTGCATTGATTATTGAGGAAATCAACCAACGCAAAAATAAAGAGATGGCGACAGAAGAAAAAACGGCTTCCGTAACGTTATAAATGTCAATAGCCGCTATTTCCATCCTGGTGGGTGGCGGCCTCCCTACGTTTAAAAAATGGACTTATTATGAAAAAGATTAATGCAATAATTTTATTATCTTCTCTGACCTCTGCCTCGGTATTTGCTGGCGCATACGTCGAAAACAGGGAGGCATATAATCTTGCCTCCGATCAGGGCGAGGTTATGCTACGTGTGGGTTATAACTTCGATATGGGCGCGGGTATTATGTTAACCAATACCTACACCTTTCAGCGAGAAGATGAACTAAAACATGGCTATAATGAAATTGAAGGTTGGTATCCTTTATTCAAACCAACCGATAAATTAACCATCCAGCCCGGTGGCTTAATTAATGATAAGAGTATCGGTTCGGGTGGTGCAGTGTATCTGGACGTCAACTATAAATTTGTACCATGGTTTAATCTGACAGTACGAAATCGCTATAACCATAATAACTATAGTTCAACAGATTTGAGCGGGGAACTGGATAATAATGACACCTATGAAATTGGCACCTACTGGAATTTTAAAATCACCGATAAATTTTCCTATACATTTGAGCCACATTATTTCATACGCGTAAATGACTTTAATAGCAGCAATGGAAAAGATCATCACTGGGAAATCACTAATACCTTCCGTTATCGCATTAATGAACACTGGCTGCCTTATTTCGAATTACGTTGGTTAGATCGTAATGTCGAACCGTACCACCGCGAGCAAAACCAGATTCGTATCGGGACGAAGTATTTCTTCTGATGTGAAACTGCCGGATGCGACGTAAACGCCTTATCCGGCCTACGGTTGATACGGTTTTCGTTGGCCGGATTAAGCACATCCGGCCATTAATCAAGCTTCAGCCGCCAGCATCTCTTTCTTACGTTGGCTAATTCGCTTAACCAGCATTACGGAAACCACCGCACCACAGAATGCGAAGCAGGCCATAATGCCAAACACGATTTTGTAGCCAATAATCCCCGGATTTAAATCCAGAATGTAGCCATACAGACTGAAGCAGAACATCGCCGGAGCGTAACCAATAAAGCTACCCAACGCCATCGCCGCGCCTGTTTTATTTTCAGCAATTTTTGCTTCGCCGATAGGTGCAAAAAATACGGCTCGCTGTGTAAAGACTATCGCGCCAAAGCCCAGCGTACATGCCATCCCTAAATAGACCGGCATACTTTCGTGCGGCAGCATAATCAACAGTACGAGCGCAGCGGTACTGATGATAAAGGTGTAGCATAGATATTTACTCGGCGATTTCAGGATCTTATCTGAAATCATGCCACCAATCGGTCCACCAATCATTTTCAGACAGTATTGGTTAATGATGCCGTAAGCCCCCACCAGCGCAACGGGCAATAGATAGATGTTTTTCAGGAATGGAATGAAGAATGTCAGGCCACAGTAAACCGCGTAAACGAAGAAGACGTTAAAAGCGATAAGCCAGATGGTTTTGTCTCTCAGCACCGAGGTCATACTGGTGTTTTGCGATGCTCCGTCTTCTTTTTTCACCTCAACGGACGGTGCCTCTTCTTTGTCATTCAGGACAAAGAAAATAATAATGCCTACGGCAATCACAATAAGGGAATAGAACCAGATGCCTGCTTTAAAACCCAATAAGCCACTGCCAAACCAGGTAAATACTGCCAACGCAGAAAATGCCACCACGGTATCGACAATGCCACGCCCTGTTTCGAAGAAGCCAAACAACCGACCTTGTTGTTCGCTATTGCCCAATCGACTTACCGACTTGAGCAAGACCGGCCAGTTCATCATGTCGCAAGTAACGCCAAATAGCGCCCAGACAAAGAGGATGCCCCAATACCCCGGCATTGTCGTCAAATAAACACCCAGTAATCCTGTCGCAATGAGTGAGAATGACATGGTGTATCTGCGCGGTAGTTTATCGGCAAAATAAATAGACAGAAAAAAACCCACTGTCGTGACAAATGAGTTTACCGACATAGCATTACCAATTTGACCATTGGTCAAATGGAAATATTCCTGCATCGGGATATAAAACGCATCTTTCAGCGACGGTAATTTATAAATTGTACCGCCACACAATGTTAATAGACTAAATAACGCCCATTTCTTTTTCGTGAGCATAACATCCCCTAAGCGATTTTTAAAATCACTGTTTTAAAGGCAATAAGATACCGACCATTCATATGGAATGGTTTTATTAACTGCGTATGAGTTAAAACTTATTAGTGGTTCAGAAGATGGTTTGCCTCTTGTTTGATTTGTTGTAGTACGTTACGCACATGATTTATCTGATTAATTGCATCTTCTTTTTCTTTACGTAACCGCGCATCCAGTAAATGATTTTCTGGCAATGGTGTTTCACTCATCTGGCGATAAGGGATCCACGGATTATCATCTTCGTCTTCAAAGCGGAACGCCGGCGCATAGTAATCAACCTCTTCTTCCAGGCCATATGCCGTCACCTGCGGCTCATCATCACCCAGGCATATAAGGTGCGTTAATAACGCTTTGAACGGCATATCACCCTGACCTGAAATACAGGCTTTATGACCCAGGCCACCCGGTTCTTTAACGATCAAGGCATCTTTGATATGGACCTGGGTAATATGCGGCGCCATCGTTTTTAAAGCGTCGATGGGATGCTCATTTGCATTGATCATGTTCGCAAAATCAAACAGTAAGGAAAGAGATTCCATCTCACTTTCTTTGACCAGCGACACCAGCTCATGGCTTTTTAAATCTTCATGCTGTTCGATCGTAAAAGTCAGGCCGCTGTCCTGATACGTTTCCCGTACATAGGCAATGTCGTTAGCGATGATCGATAATACGTCGCGCAAATTACCTTCATAACGTGGATAAAAACGTACGGACGATGCCCCAGTTTTCAACGCAATGGCGACGGCTTCGTCAATAGATGCCTTATCTGAGGCGCTGGTTTCAATATGAATATCAAGGTTCAGACGGCGGGCTTTATCCCCAAAGGCAGAGAGTTCTTTATCGTCCATATTACCAAGAGAAAAACGCTCGCCATCCAGAACATGGATTTTGACGCCACGTAGATTATTTTCACTTGCGATATCAAGTAAATCAGCAGGCAACACTCTTTCCAGCCGCATATTTAAATGAAAGGCATAAGCATGTAAATAAAGAGGAAGAGTGTCGACACGTTGTAGAATCTTTCTTGCGTTATTTATTGTCACCATAAAACACCTACAGATTAATGATGAGGTCTACGGCCTCAAATCGCCAATATTCAATATCTATCTGGACAATATTGCCTTGCTGGTCGGCGCGATGCTTTTCAATTAAGATCGCTGGCATACCCGCAGAACCGCCAAGATACTTGCTGATATCGCCCGGCATTCTGACGGGTTTGAAAATCAATTTTTTTACTACCGTCTCTTTTTGGTAGCACTTTTCCCAGACTGCAGAAAATGAGTGGTTTTCAAGTTGTTCAATAAAACCTGGGGCAACTTCAGGATTAATATATGTTTCATGATAGAAAACTTTATGTCCTTCCAGCGCCCCCCAGCCGGTAATACGATAGAGTTCGGTTGATGGCGTCACTGCAATCAGTGGCGCAAGCGTCTGGGGAATGTCGCTGGTACGGCTTTTCTCGGTAAACCCCCAGGAAGGTTCCCGCCCTTGCTCAATTGCGGCCCGCTGAAAGCTCGCCGACAGCTCCGGGCTGTAATTAAATCGCGGCTGAGTCACGAACCACCCTTTACGATCCTTACGGAAGATTTTGGATTCTGCCTCGAGGTTCAGCAACGCCTGGCGCAGCGTCATACGTTTAATGCCCAGCAGCTCTCCCAGCTCTCTTTCTGAAGGGAGTTTTCCACCCGGCGTGGTGATGCCATCTTTCAACCACCGATCCAGTTTCTCTTTTGCATTTTCTACGGTGGATTGATTCTCCGCCATTGTTTAATCCTTTTGGTTTAAACCAGATGAAGCATCTTACGCTTACGCCAAAAAAGAAAGCAATTAACGGCGTATGACTTTGCAGATAATTGTGACAAAGCTCTCTATTGACGTAATCCCAGACTTATAAGGGAGATACTCGCATTGGTGTGCGCTCACGACAGGTAAAAAAAAACCTGCCAGCGCTGGCAGGTTTTTTATGACTAAAAAACGAAATTAATCGTCTTTCGGTGCGCGGTTGGCGCGACGACGATCGTTTTCCGTCAGGTGACGTTTACGAATACGGATAGAGGTCGGGGTCACTTCTACCAGTTCGTCATCATCGATGAACTCCAGAGCTTGTTCCAGAGTCATGCGGATAGGCGGAACCAGAACAACGGCTTCGTCAGTACCGGAAGCACGCATGTTGGTCAGTTTCTTACCGGTCAGGCAGTTTACAGTCAGGTCGTTAGAGCGGCTATGAATACCGATAATCTGACCTTCGTAAACTTCTGCACCGTGACCGAGGAACAGCTTACCGCGATCCTGCAGACCGAACAGCGCGAACGCGACCGCTTTACCCTGACCGTTAGAGATCAGTACGCCGTTCTGACGCTGACCCACTTCACCCGGACGTACGTCGTCGTAGTGGCTGAAGGTGGAGTACAGCAGACCAGTACCGGAAGTCATGGTCATGAACTCAGAACGGAAGCCAATCAGACCACGGCTTGGGATCACGTAGTCGAGACGTACGCGGCCTTTACCGTCTGGATTCATGTTTTTCAGGTCGCCTTTACGTTCGCCCAGCGCCTGCATTACAGAACCCTGATGCTGTTCTTCAACGTCCAGCGTCACGTTTTCATACGGCTCTTGTTTACGACCGTCGATTTCACGGAAGATAACTTTCGGACGGGATACCGCCAGTTCGAAACCTTCACGACGCATGTTTTCGATCAGAACAGACAGGTGCAGTTCGCCACGACCAGAAACGCGGAACGCATCGGCGTCTTCGGTTTCTTCTACGCGCAGCGCAACGTTGTGTACCAGTTCTTTGTTCAGACGATCCAGGATCTGACGAGACGTTACGAACTTACCTTCTTTACCGCAGAACGGCGAGGTGTTAACGCAGAAGAACATAGAAACGGTCGGCTCATCAACGGAGAGTGCCGGCAGCGCTTCAACGTTTTGCGTGTCGCAAACGGTGTCAGAAATGTTCAGTTCGCCAAGGCCCGTGATCGCAACGATATCGCCAGCTTCCGCCAGATCGGTTTCGATACGTTCCAGACCGAGGTGGCCCAGCACTTTACCGACTTTCGCGTTGCGGGTTTTGCCTTCGCTATCGATGATAGTGACCTGCTGGTTCGGCTTCACTTTACCGCGCTTGATGCGGCCAATGCCGATAACGCCAACATAGCTGTTGTAATCGAGCTGAGAAATCTGCATCTGGAACGGACCGTCAAGGTCAACGTCCGGCGCAGGAACGTGATCAACAATCGCCTGATACAGCGGGGTCATGTCTTCCGCCATATCTTCGTGGTCCAGACCCGCGATACCGTTCAGCGCAGAAGCGTAAACGATCGGGAAGTCCAGCTGCTCGTCGGTCGCGTCGAGGTTAACGAACAGATCGAATACCTGATCCACAACCCAATCAGGACGCGCGCCAGGGCGGTCAACTTTGTTGATAACAACAATCGGCTTCAGGCCGTAAGCAAACGCTTTTTTGGTTACGAAGCGCGTTTGCGGCATCGGGCCGTCAAATGCGTCAACCACCAGCAGCACTGAGTCTACCATGGACATTACACGTTCAACTTCACCACCGAAGTCGGCGTGCCCCGGGGTATCAACGATGTTGATACGGTAATCATTCCATTTGATAGCGGTGTTTTTCGCGAGGATGGTAATCCCACGCTCTTTCTCCAAATCGTTGGAGTCCATCACGCGCTCTTGGGTTTCGGCACGAGAGTCGAACGTACCGGATTGTTGGAGCAGCTTGTCTACCAGGGTGGTTTTACCATGGTCTACGTGCGCGATGATGGCGATATTACGCAATTTTTCGATCACAACTTTGCCTCAGGCATTAGAAATAGCGCGTTATTGTACACGGATTAATCGCACTACAAAACAGGATCACAAACATCCTCCGCAAACAAGTATTGCAGAGTCCCTTTGTGATCGCTTTCACGGAGCATAAAAAGGGTTATCCAAAGGTCATTGCACCAATATGGTGCTTAATGTTTCCATTGAAGCACTATATTGGTGCAACATTCACATCATGGTGCAGCCCTTTTGCACGATGTTAAGCATGATAACGCCTTTTAGGGGCAATTTAAAAGTTGGCACAGATTTCGCTTTATCTTTTTTACGGCGACACGGCCAAAATAATTGCAGATTTCGTTACCACGACGACAATGACCAATCCAGGAGAGTTAAAGTATGTCCGCTGAACACGTACTGACGATGCTGAACGAGCACGAAGTGAAGTTTGTTGATTTGCGCTTCACCGATACCAAAGGTAAAGAACAGCACGTCACTATCCCTGCTCATCAGGTGAATGCTGAATTCTTCGAAGAAGGCAAAATGTTTGACGGCTCCTCGATTGGCGGCTGGAAAGGCATTAACGAATCCGACATGGTGCTGATGCCAGACGCATCCACCGCAGTGATTGACCCGTTCTTCGCCGACTCCACCCTGATTATCCGTTGCGACATCCTTGAACCTGGCACCCTGCAAGGCTATGACCGTGACCCGCGCTCTATTGCGAAGCGCGCCGAAGATTACCTGCGTTCCACTGGCATTGCCGACACCGTACTGTTCGGGCCAGAACCTGAATTCTTCCTGTTCGATGACATCCGTTTCGGATCATCTATCTCTGGTTCCCACGTTGCTATCGACGATATCGAAGGCGCATGGAACTCCTCCACCCAATACGAAGGTGGTAACAAAGGTCACCGTCCGGCAGTGAAAGGCGGTTACTTCCCGGTTCCGCCGGTAGACTCTGCTCAGGATATTCGTTCTGAAATGTGTCTGGTGATGGAACAGATGGGTCTGGTGGTTGAAGCCCATCACCACGAAGTAGCGACTGCTGGTCAGAACGAAGTGGCTACCCGCTTCAATACCATGACCAAAAAAGCTGACGAAATTCAGATCTACAAATATGTTGTGCACAACGTAGCGCACCGCTTCGGTAAAACCGCGACCTTTATGCCAAAACCGATGTTCGGTGATAACGGCTCCGGTATGCACTGCCACATGTCTCTGTCTAAAAACGGCGTTAACCTGTTCGCAGGCGACAAATACGCAGGTCTGTCTGAGCAGGCGCTGTACTACATTGGCGGCGTAATCAAACACGCTAAAGCGATTAACGCCCTGGCAAACCCGACCACCAACTCTTATAAGCGTCTGGTCCCGGGCTACGAAGCACCGGTAATGCTGGCTTACTCTGCGCGTAACCGTTCTGCGTCTATCCGTATTCCGGTGGTTTCTTCTCCGAAAGCACGTCGTATCGAAGTACGTTTCCCGGACCCGGCGGCTAACCCGTACCTGTGCTTTGCTGCCCTGCTGATGGCCGGTCTTGATGGTATCAAGAACAAGATCCATCCGGGCGAAGCCATGGACAAAAACCTGTATGACCTGCCGCCAGAAGAAGCGAAAGAGATCCCACAGGTTGCAGGCTCTCTGGAAGAAGCACTGAACGAACTGGATCTGGACCGCGAGTTCCTGAAAGCCGGTGGCGTGTTCACTGACGAAGCAATTGATGCGTACATCGCTCTGCGTCGCGAAGAAGATGACCGCGTGCGTATGACTCCGCATCCGGTAGAGTTTGAGCTGTACTACAGCGTCTAATAGTTGAAGTTGTACTACCCGGCGCAACAACGCCGGGATTTAGTTGCCGTGGAAACTTTCAGCCCATCTCTGCATGGGCTTTTTTCTCCGTCAATTCTCTGATGCTTCGCGCTTTTTATCCGTAAAAAGCTATAATGCACTAAAATGGTGCAACCTGTTCAGGAGACTGCTTTATGGCAACAGGCACGCAGCCCGATGCTGGGCAGATCCTCAACTCGCTGATTAACAGTATTTTGTTAATCGATGACAACCTGGCGATCCATTACGCCAACCCCGCCGCGCAACAACTGCTCGCCCAAAGCTCCCGCAAATTGTTTGGTACACCGTTACCGGAACTGTTGAGCTACTTCTCATTAAATATCGAGCTGATGCAAGAAAGTCTGGAGGCGGGGCAAGGTTTTACCGATAACGAAGTGACGCTGGTCATCGACGGGCGCTCGCATATCCTTTCTGTGACGGCCCAGCGTATGCCGGACGGCATGATCCTGCTGGAGATGGCTCCGATGGATAACCAGCGCCGCTTAAGTCAGGAACAGCTACAGCACGCCCAGCAGGTTGCTGCCCGTGATTTAGTGCGCGGCCTGGCACATGAGATTAAAAATCCGCTTGGCGGTTTACGTGGCGCGGCGCAGCTGCTCAGCAAAGCGTTACCTGACCCATCACTACTCGAATATACCAAAGTGATTATCGAACAGGCGGACCGGCTGCGAAATCTGGTCGACCGTCTGTTGGGGCCGCAGCTGCCCGGTACGCGCGTTACCGAAAGTATTCACAAAGTAGCTGAACGCGTGGTAACGCTGGTGTCGATGGAACTGCCGGACAACGTGCGGTTGATTCGTGATTACGATCCCAGCCTGCCGGAACTGGCGCACGACCCGGATCAAATTGAACAGGTCTTGCTGAATATTGTGCGCAATGCGCTACAGGCGCTGGGGCCGGAAGGCGGTGAAATCATTCTGCGTACCCGCACCGCGTTTCAACTGACCTTACACGGCGAACGCTACCGGCTGGCGGCGCGGATTGATGTGGAAGATAACGGGCCAGGCATTCCGCCTCATTTGCAGGATACGCTGTTTTACCCGATGGTCAGCGGCCGCGAAGGTGGCACCGGGCTTGGCTTATCCATCGCTCGTAATTTGATTGATCAGCATTCAGGCAAAATTGAATTTACCAGTTGGCCAGGGCATACCGAGTTCTCGGTTTACCTGCCTATCAGGAAATAAAGGTGACGTTTATGCAACGAGGGATAGTCTGGGTAGTCGATGACGATAGTTCCATCCGTTGGGTGCTTGAACGTGCGCTCGCTGGAGCGGGTTTAACCTGTACGACATTTGAGAACGGCGCGGAGGTACTGGAGGCGCTGGCGAGCAAAACGCCGGATGTGCTGCTTTCAGATATCCGTATGCCGGGAATGGACGGGCTGGCACTGCTCAAGCAGATTAAACAGCGCCATCCGATGCTTCCGGTCATCATTATGACCGCACATTCCGATCTGGATGCTGCCGTCAGCGCCTATCAACAAGGGGCGTTTGATTATCTGCCCAAACCGTTTGATATCGACGAAGCCGTGGCGCTGGTTGAGCGCGCCATCAGCCATTATCAGGAACAGCAGCAGCCGCGTAATATTCAGCTTAACGGCCCAACGACCGATATCATCGGCGAAGCGCCAGCCATGCAGGACGTGTTCCGTATTATCGGTCGGCTTTCGCGTTCTTCTATTAGCGTGCTGATTAACGGCGAATCCGGCACCGGTAAAGAACTGGTCGCTCATGCCCTGCATCGCCACAGTCCGCGCGCCAAAGCGCCGTTTATCGCGCTGAATATGGCAGCTATCCCAAAAGATTTGATCGAATCAGAACTGTTTGGCCACGAGAAAGGCGCGTTTACTGGCGCGAATACCATTCGTCAGGGGCGTTTTGAACAGGCCGATGGCGGTACATTATTCCTCGACGAAATTGGTGATATGCCGCTGGATGTGCAGACGCGTTTGCTGCGCGTGCTGGCAGACGGTCAGTTTTACCGCGTTGGCGGCTATGCGCCGGTGAAAGTGGATGTGCGGATTATCGCTGCCACTCACCAGAATCTCGAACAGCGAGTGCAGGAAGGTAAGTTCCGTGAGGATCTGTTCCACCGCCTGAACGTTATCCGCGTTCATCTGCCGCCGCTGCGCGAACGTCGGGAAGATATTCCCCGTCTGGCGCGCCATTTTTTACAGGTTGCCGCGCGCGAACTGGGCGTAGAAGCGAAGTTGCTGCATCCGGAAACCGAAGCTGCTCTGACGCGTCTGGCGTGGCCAGGCAACGTACGCCAGCTGGAAAACACCTGCCGCTGGCTAACGGTGATGGCCGCCGGGCAGGAAGTGTTGATTCAGGATTTGCCCGGCGAACTGTTTGAATCAACGGTTGCGGAGAGTACTTCGCAAATGCAACCGGACAGTTGGGCGACACTTTTAGCGCAGTGGGCAGACAGAGCGCTGCGTTCCGGTCATCAAAATCTGCTTTCCGAAGCGCAGCCAGAGCTGGAGCGGACGTTACTGACGACCGCGTTGCGACATACGCAGGGGCATAAACAGGAAGCGGCGCGGCTACTCGGCTGGGGCCGCAACACCCTGACGCGTAAGTTAAAAGAGCTGGGGATGGAGTGATTCACAGCTTGTGTGTAAAGATTGATTATTGAGCGCAAATTGCTGGTATTTTACGCTTTACTGTTCCGATAAGTTCAGTATGATCTTGCCCGGAAAACGGGGAGAGTCATTATGCTGGAATCAATAATTAATCTGGTATCGAGTGGCGCAGTTGACAGCCACACACCGCAAACTGCCGTTGCTGCCGTGCTGTGTGCCGCAATGATTGGGCTGTTTAGTTGAGTTTCAGATTGCTGATGAAGTGCTCTTTGTTCATGCCGGATGCGGCGTGAACGCCTTATCCGGCCTACAAAAGCAATATTTTCAACAGGTTTTGTAGGCCTGATAAGCGTAGCGCATCAGGCAATCTTGTTCTCAGCACATTGATGGCGCTTTCGTTTTCTACTTTGTAAACGAAGCGCCATTCACTATTTAAATCACCCGTGAGAACTGCTGCATCCGCGCTTTCTGGCGCAGATAGGTATCAAAGCACATGCAAATGTTGCGGATCAGCAAGCGACCTTTCGCCGTCACCTGTATTCCCTTCTCATCCACATCCACCAGCCCATCTTTTGCTAACGGGGCGAGCAGCTTGAGATCTTCCGCAAAGTAATCAGCGAAGTGCAAATCCCACTGTTTCTCAATAGGGGCGTAATCCAGACGGAAGTTGCAGATGAGCGACTTAATCACATCGCGGCGAATACAGTCATCACGCGTTAGCGCAATACCACGCCACAGCGCATTGCCTTGTTCATCCACTTGCTGATAGTACTGCTTCAACTCTTTCTGGTTCTGCGCGTAGCAGTCGCCAATCATGCTGATGGCGGAAACGCCCATCCCCAGCAGATCGGTATCGCCCTGAGTGGTGTAGCCCTGGAAGTTACGATGCAGCACGCCTTCACGCTGGGCCACCGCCAGCTCGTCATCCGGACGGGCAAAGTGATCCATACCGATAAACTGATAGCCCGATTGCGTCAGGAAGGCGATGGTTTCCTGCAGGATATCGAGTTTTTGCTGCGGACTCGGCAGGTCAGCATCTTTGATTTTGCGCTGAGCAGCAAAAATGGTCGGCAGATGCGCGTAGTTAAAGACACTCAGACGATCGGGGTTCAGCTCCGCCACACGTTTCAGGGTAAAGGCGAAACTCTCCGGCGTCTGTTTCGGCAGGCCGTAAATCAGGTCGATGTTGGTGGAGGTAAAACCAATCTCACGCGCATGGTTAAGCAGTGCAAAGATGAACTCTTCATCCTGCTCGCGGTTAACCAGACGTTGCACTTCTTTGTTGAAGTCCTGCACGCCCATGCTCAGGCGATTAAAGCCTTCGGCGCGTAAATGATCGAGTACATCCAGTTCGATTTCCCGCGGATCGACTTCGATCGAAATCTCCGCATCGGCATTGAACTGGAAGTTTTCGCGCAGCAGCTTCATCAGGCGGCTGATTTGCGCTTTATTCAGATACGTCGGCGTTCCGCCGCCCCAGTGCAATTGGCTGACGTGACGCCCGGCGAACAGCGGTGCACGATGGACGATTTCTTGCTCCAGCGCGTCCAGATACTGATCGGCCTTGTGCTGCTGGCGAGTAACAATCTTATTGCAACCGCAGAAGTAACAAAGCTTATGGCAGAACGGGATATGTACGTAGAGAGATAATGGACGCTCAGGATAGCGCGCCACGGCTTGTAAAAACGCCTGTTCGCCGAAGTCTTCTGAAAACTCCAGCGCGGTCGGGTACGAGGTGTATCGTGGCCCGGAATAGTTATATTTCTGGATCAGGGCCAGATCCCAGTCGATTTGCTGTACAGACATGCTCACTCCTTCCGATGGCGTCTCTGGCGGCTACGGCGTACCGGCGGATGCCCGTTTCGGGTCATCAGCCGGTTGCGCAGCCACTTTTGTCGCCGCGACAACCGCTGTAGTTTAACGAATAACCACACCAGATAACATATAACCGGAAGGGTTATCAGCAGAACGGGAAGGCCCACGGCGGCAATCCGTTAGTTGCCCCGCAGCAGACGCATCATGTCTTCTTGCTTCTCGTCTTCTTCCTCTTCTTCGTCATCGTCATAAGAGAGGCCGAGTTTCTGCATCAACTCATCAATACGATCCAGTTTAGCATCCACCCAGGATTGCTCTTCGGCACTCAGGGTTTCGCCTGCTTCCAGACGTTCCAGCAGCGCATCCAGACGCTCATCCGTTTCCAGTAATTCCAACTCCGCCTGCGGTGAAAGCATAGGTTTCTCACTCTTCGGTTTGTGCTGTTTGGTGACTTTTTCAGTCACGCCCAATGGAATAGGGGTTTTACTGCCAATACGTGGATCTTTTGGTGCGTTCTGGCCTTTGCTGCCTGACGTGGTGTTTCCGCCCGCTGCGCGGCTGCCCGGCGCATGACCACGACGTTTTTTCTGACGCTTGCGATCACGAGCTTCCTGATCCAGCTCCTCGCGTGTTTTTCGACGCGCTTTTGCATGACCTTTGCTGCGTGAGTTTGAAGATGATGGTTTCATAATGGTTCGTCTTTTAGCCGTTTTATTCAGTATAGATTTGCGGCGGAATCTAACAGAAAGCAAGCAAAGAAAAAAGGCGACAGATTACTCTGTCGCCTTTTTTCCTGACTCATAACCCTTAACGGGTCTTACAATCCTTGCAGGCCGCCAACACACCCTGTTTTTCCTTTAGCCGGAACAATCCGTGTTGATTCCATTTCCGTTTAATTACGTCTCCGGACGTTTGTCTTCCTGACAATCCTCTGTCTTCGCCTCCTGGCGCTCCTGACCCTCATCCTGAGTCATTGTTCCTGTTAGCGTCCTCGCTCTATGGGTGCTACTTTACGCCTTTGCTTTAAACAAACAATCAACCGCCATCAGTATTTGCACATTTTCAGAGTTTTATATAAAAGCAATTCACTGATTTATATAGCTTATTTGACATGCATCGCAGAATTTTCTCTGCTATTTCGCATAAAGACTATCGGCAATGTCTCACAAAGCGTATGGCTTTTACTTACAACGCTCACGCCGAAAAATCCGCCTTTTATTATGGTTCAGGTATAATCGCCACAAAGCTTTGACTGACGGAGACGACCGCTTTGACTAATTTGAATTATCAACAGACGCATTTTGTGATGAGTGCGCCTGATATTCGCCACCTACCTTCCGATACCGGAATTGAAGTGGCTTTTGCAGGCCGTTCCAACGCAGGTAAATCCAGCGCGCTGAACACGCTGACTAACCAGAAAAGCCTGGCTCGTACCTCAAAAACCCCAGGGCGCACCCAGCTTATCAACCTGTTTGAAGTGGCTGACGGCAAGCGTCTGGTTGACTTGCCTGGGTACGGTTATGCGGAAGTCCCGGAAGAGATGAAGCGCAAATGGCAGCGTGCGCTCGGCGAATACCTCGAAAAACGTCAGAGCCTGCAAGGTCTGGTGGTGCTAATGGATATTCGCCATCCGCTGAAAGATTTGGATCAGCAGATGATTGAGTGGGCGGTAGACAGCAATATCGCCGTTCTGGTGCTGCTGACCAAAGCGGACAAACTGGCAAGCGGCGCACGTAAAGCGCAATTGAATATGGTGCGTGAAGCTGTACTGGCGTTTAACGGTGATGTGCAGGTTGAAACGTTTTCTTCGTTGAAGAAACAAGGCGTGGACAAGCTGCGGCAGAAACTGGATACCTGGTTTAGCGAGATGCAGCCTGTAGAAGAAACGCAGGACGGCGAATAATTTTCTTGCCTTAATGCTTGTGCCGGATGTGGCGTATCCGGCCCGTAAATTCAATAGATTACAATTCTACCGTTGGCCTGATAAACATAGCGCATCAGGCATTACGGATCTTTTCTTTCGCCCAATAAAAAACGCCCCAGTCATTACTGACTGGGGCGGCTAAAATATTCAGCCAAATCCGATTACGTGAAGTAAAAGGTCTGAAAGATAGAACATCTTACCTCTGTACCCTACGCGACTAACTTTACTCTTTTTTGTTCAGTTCAGAAAGCACTTTTTGTAATTTTTTTTCAGTTGTTGCATAGGAATTTCTAATAGCCATCACAAAACGTGACAGCTTATGTTGCTTACTTACGAAAAAAGGGCATGTTCAGGCGAATCTTAGTGCGCCTGATCCCAGTTTTCGCCACTCCCCACTTCCACCAGCAACGGCACATCCAGACGGGTACAGTTTTCCATCAGTTGATGAATCTGCTTCGCGACGGCATCAACATCATCTTTATGAACTTCAAATACCAGTTCATCGTGTACCTGCATGATCATACGTACACGCGGTTGCTCAGCCTGTAACCACGCATCAACGGCAATCATCGCCCGTTTGATAATGTCGGCGGCGGTTCCCTGCATTGGCGCGTTAATGGCTGCACGTTCAGCCGCTGCACGACGAGCACCATTGCTGGATTTGATATCCGGCAGATACAGACGGCGTCCGTCCAGCGTTTCAACGTAGCCCTGCTCTTTCGCCTGAGCACGGGTGCGTTCCATATACTCCAGCACGCCAGGGTAGCGTTCGAAGTAAAGGTCCATGTACTTCTGCGCTTCTTTACGTGGAATGTTCAATTGCCGCGCCAGACCGAAAGCACTCATGCCATAAATCAGACCAAAGTTGATCGCTTTCGCGCTACGGCGTTGCTCGCTGGTGACGGTTTCCAGTGGCAAACCAAACACTTCTGCCGCCGTTGCCCGGTGGATATCTTTTCCTTCCGCGAATGCGGTCAGCAAGCCTTTGTCACGCGAAAGATGCGCCATAATGCGCAGTTCAATCTGCGAGTAGTCCGCTGAGACAATCACATAATCCTCTGGCGCAATAAACGCCTGGCGGATACGACGACCTTCTTCGTTACGCACCGGAATGTTTTGCAGGTTAGGATCGGTTGACGATAAACGTCCCGTTGCAGTTACTGCCTGGTGATAAGAGGTATGCACACGCCCGGTTTTCGGGTTGATCATCAGCGGCAGCTTGTCGGTGTAGGTCGATTTCAGCTTCGCCAGACCACGATACTCCAGAATCACTTTTGGCAACGGATAGTCCAGCGCCAGTTCTTCCAGTACCTCTTCCGACGTTGACGGCGCGCCACCCGGCGTTTTCTTCAGCGGTTTAATACCCTGTTTTTCAAAGAGAATGGTTTGTAACTGCTTGGTGGAAGAAAGGTTAAATTCCTCACCTGCAATTTCATGCGCTTTCTTTTCCAGCTCAGCCAGACGAAGGGTGAGCTCTTCAGAATGATTGTGCAGCACTTTCGGATCGATCTTCACACCGTTACGTTCAATGCGTGAAAGCACTGGCACCAGCGGCATTTCGATATTCTCGAAGACGTTCAACGGCCCTTTGTGTTTTTGCAGATCCGGCCACATTTTCAGATGCAACTGCAAGGTGACATCTGCATCTTCGGCGGCGTAACGTCCGGCTTCTTCGAGGGCAATCTGGTTAAAGGTCAGTTGATTTTTGCCTTTACCAGCAATCTCTTCAAAAGTGATGGTTTTGTGCTTCAACCAACGTTCCGCGAGGCTGTCCATATCGTGACGCCCGGCAACGCTATTGAGAATGTAGGACTCCAGCATGGTATCAAACGCAATCCCACGCAGTTCAATGCCGTAGTTCGCCAGAATACCGCGATCGTATTTCAGGTTTTGCCCGACCTTCAGCGCCTTTTCATCTTCCAGCAGCGGTTTTAGCAACTCGAGTGCACGCTCGCGAGAGATTTGATCGGGCGCATCAAGATAATCATGAGCAACCGGAATATATGCCGCTACGCCTGGCTCGATAGCAAAAGAAAGCCCGACCAGGTTAGCAGAGATGTTATCAAGGCTGTCGGTTTCGGTATCAAATGCAAATACCGGCGCTTTTTCCAGCTTCGCAATCCACGCTTTCAGTGTTTCTTCATCAAGGATGGTGACGTAGTTGTCATAAGAAATCACCGTTGCCGTCACTTCTGGCGCTTCGTCTGCAACACTGGTTTCCTGCGGCTTCGCGGCTGGTTTTGCCCCTTTGGCCTGTAACCATTTGCCCGCTTCGACATCAGCAGTCCAGCGTTTGAACTCATACTTTTTGAACAGCCCCAACAACTCTTCCGCTGCCGGTTGCTGCACTTCCAGTTGTTCACAGGTCAGCTCCAGTTCAACGTCGGTTTTAATCGTCGCCAGCTGGTATGAGAGATAAGCAACTTCTTTGTTTTGCTCGAGCTTCGCTGCCATTGTTTTCGCGCCACGGAAGCTCAACCCAGCAATTTTTTCTGGCTCGGCATACAGCGTATCCAGCCCGCCAAGACCTTGCAGCAATGCCTGCGCGGTTTTTTCACCGACGCCCGGTACGCCAGGAATGTTATCGGAGGAGTCACCCATCAGCGCCAGGAAATCGATGATCAGTTCTGGCGGCACGCCGTACTTATTCACCACCTCTTCCGGTCCGAGGATGGTATTCGTCATGGTATTGATAAGCGTAATATTTGGCGTCACCAGCTGCGCCATATCTTTATCGCCAGTGCTGATCAGCACCGGACGCCCGGCTTTTTCGGCTTCGCGCGCCAGAGTACCGATAACGTCGTCCGCTTCTACGCCAGAAACCGCCAGCAGCGGCAGTCCCATCGCTTTAACCATCGCGTGCAGAGGTTCGATTTGTGCTCGCAGATCGTCCGGCATTGGCGGGCGATGTGATTTGTAATGTTCAAACAGTTCATCACGAAAGGTTTTTCCCTTGGCGTCAAAGACCACCGCTGCATGCGTCGGTTTATATTGCATGATCAGACTGCGCAGCATGTTGAGGACACCATACATCGCACCGGTCGGCTCGCCTGCGCTGTTAGTCAGCGGGGGAAACGCGTGATATGCGCGATAAAGATAAGATGAACCATCTACAAGGATAAGTGGATTTTGGGGGATCTGAACCATAATGTCCGTGCCTGTTTATCAGATTATGGGTAAAGGATGCCACAGACAGGATGAAAACATGAGTTTTTCACCGCTTTTCGTGAAAATCTTTTGTAGATCTTCTGGATCGCTCGCAAATCGTCATGTGGATAACTTTGTGCATAAATTATTTACATCGCTTTTAATTTATTATCATGCTTTTTACAGCATGATGTTTGTCTTTGTTTTTCATGCAGTTAAAAATAAAGCCATCCCTAATAAT
>NZ_SJWV01000179.1:0-8138 GCF_004352695.1 Escherichia sp. KCJ4928 | reverse complement strand
TATCCCGTTACGCAAATAAATAATATGATAATTATTTGAAGTCAGACCAGAGTTTTAATTTGAAGCAGTTGCACCATGATAGTGCGTATAATCAGGATGAATTGAGTAACCCTTCAACGACGGGGTTACTCAAGATTGAGGAAGGATTATCGTTCGGCGACCAGACGAATAATATCGTCGTCTTCAACCGATTTTTGACTCTCAACGGTCTTTTTATCTGCTTTCTCTGGTTCGTTTGCTTCGCACAAACGACGTAACAGTGCATTTTGACGTTTTTGCTGATCCAGCAACGCCTCAAGCAGTTCAATCTGTTCGTTAGTCCGAGAACTGGCACGATTAATAAAAAACCACAAGATGAGCCCGATAAGAAGAACCACCACCGATACAACCAAAGACGCAATGTTCATCACGCCTGAATTTACAACTTCGTTCATTTCACCACCTCTGAGTAGAGGCGCTATTCTACCACTGCTGGAGAGGAAGAAAATCTAGTGCTGAAAAAATGATATCACCACGGGATAAACTGGTTAATGGCACAAATTCCGCTGAAAAATTGTACATCCTGATCGCACATCATGTTGAATACCTGCGCCCAAAGCAGCAAGCAAGCCAACACCACGACAACCAGAACGACCCATCGAAACTTTTTCACTCCAATCTCCGTTTCACCTACCTTATGTCATTAAACTAGCATGCGTTAGTTAAACAGCGCCTAACTATGTCGATATTCGTGCTTTTTCGGAATGAGTCGCTTGCTTCAGCGCATATTGCCGCTACGATTAAGCGAACATAAAAAGAGAAGAGGTTGTAATGCGATTCATCATTCGCACAGTTATGCTGATAGCACTGGTATGGATAGGATTATTACTCAGCGGATATGGCGTTTTGATTGGAAGCAAAGAGAATGCCGCAGGATTAGGTTTGCAATGTACCTATCTGACTGCCAGAGGCACCAGCACGGTACAATACTTGCACACTAAAAGTGGTTTCTTGGGGATAACAGATTGCCCACTGTTACGTAAAAGCAATATCGTGGTCGATAATGGTTAAGGGTAATAAATAACCAGATTCTCACTCATGAGTAAAATATTCTTATAGCAAGCGCGTTTAATATAACGCACCTTCAACTTTATTTTTCTCATGCTAAATAAAGAACCTGTCTGTTTGATATTCCGACAGGTTCTTACTCTCATCAGAACGGATAGTCGTGATAACCCATTTGGGCAGAAATTTTGCGCGCTGCGGTATGCAACATTGCGACATATTCCTGTAAACGCTCTTCAGAGAAACGCAACGTCGGGAAGGAGATGCTCAAACCGGCAATGACCACGCCAAAGCGATCAAATACCGGTACCGCAATGCATCGCAGCCCTTCTTCCTGCTCTTCGTTATCTTCGCCATACCCCTGCTCGCGCACCTGGTCCAGAACGGGTAATAACGCTTCTGTACTGGTGATGGTCCGCTCGGTACTGCGTTTATACTCCACGCCCTCAAGAATTTGCTTCACTTCATCGAGATCGCGCCATGCCAGCAGTACCTTACCAATCGCGGTGCTGTACAGCGGATTACGACGCCCAATCCGTGAATACATGCGCAAATTGTACATAGAGTCAATTTTGTGAATGTAAACAATACTGTCTTCGTCCAGTGCGCCGAGGTGGATAGTTTCTTTGGTCAGGCGGGAGATCTCACGCATCTGGATATCTGCGCTACGAATTAAATCGACGTTTTGTAACGCGCGAGCGCCCAGTTCAAACAATTTCAGGGTCAGGGAATATTTCTCCGACTCCCCTTCCTGCGCCACATAACCTAAGGTTTTCATGGTCTGTAAAAAGCGATAAACGGTGCTTTTTGACATCATGACGCGCTGCGACAGCTCGGTTATCCCTATTTCGCGCTCTTCACCCAGCGCCTGCAAAATGCCAAAAACTTTTAGCACGGAAGATACAGAATCAGGCTGTTTATCCAGATCTGCGTTAGCCATTTATCACCTCATTGCGAGTGTTTTATAAAAATCAGAACTGTTTTTTATTATAATTTCGCACCAGGGTGGTCGCAATCCATCTTTTGCCGGTTAGTTACAATTCTGCGACATCCACCGTGAATATCAGTGCTAGAATCATACCCCTGTTGATTATTCACCAAAGATATAAAATTCCTATGCCAAAAGTTCAGGCCGACGGCCTGCCATTGCCCCAGCGATACGGTGCGATATTAACCATTGTGATTGGCATTTCGATGGCTGTCCTTGACGGCGCAATCGCCAACGTCGCCCTGCCAACAATCGCCACGGACCTTCATGCCACGCCAGCCAGTTCCATCTGGGTAGTGAACGCCTATCAAATCGCCATTGTCATCTCCCTGCTCTCGTTTTCGTTTCTGGGCGATATGTTTGGCTATCGACGTATTTATAAATGCGGTCTGGTCGTTTTTCTGTTGTCTTCACTGTTCTGCGCCCTTTCTGATTCGCTGCAAATGCTCACCCTTGCGCGTGTCATACAAGGTTTCGGCGGTGCAGCGTTGATGAGCGTTAATACCGCACTTATCCGCCTGATCTATCCACAACGTTTTCTGGGGAGAGGGATGGGCATAAACTCGTTTATTGTTGCCGTCTCTTCTGCTGCCGGGCCGACAATTGCTGCAGCAATCCTCTCCATCGCATCCTGGAAATGGTTATTTTTAATCAACGTACCGTTAGGTATTATCGCCCTGCTTCTGGCGATGCGTTTTCTGCCACCCAATGGTTCTCGCGCCAGTAAACCCCGTTTCGACCTGCCCAGCGCCGTGATGAACGCGTTAACCTTCGGCCTGCTTATCACTGCGTTGAGTGGTTTCGCTCAGGGGCAATCGCTGACGTTAATTGCTGCGGAACTGGTGGTAATGGTTGTTGTTGGTATTTTCTTTATTCGCCGCCAGCTTTCTCTTCCCGTACCGCTGCTACCGGTGGATTTACTGCGTATCCCGCTGTTTTCACTTTCTATTTGCACATCTGTTTGCTCTTTCTGCGCACAAATGCTGGCAATGGTTTCCCTGCCCTTTTACCTGCAAACCGTGCTCGGGCGTAGTGAAGTCGAAACAGGTTTACTTCTGACACCGTGGCCGTTAGCAACGATGGTGATGGCTCCGCTGGCAGGCTATTTGATTGAACGCGTACATGCAGGATTGCTGGGTGCTTTAGGGTTGTTCATCATGGCTGCGGGGCTTTTTTCCCTGGTTCTGCTGCCCGCGTCACCTGCGGATATCAATATTATCTGGCCGATGATCTTATGTGGCGCTGGATTTGGCTTATTCCAGTCACCCAATAACCACACCATTATTACCTCCGCTCCTCGCGAACGTAGCGGTGGAGCCAGTGGCATGTTAGGAACGGCTCGTCTACTG
Source organism: Escherichia sp. KCJ4928 (assembly GCF_004352695.1). Taxonomy (NCBI): domain Bacteria; kingdom Pseudomonadati; phylum Pseudomonadota; class Gammaproteobacteria; order Enterobacterales; family Enterobacteriaceae; genus Escherichia; species Escherichia sp. KCJ4928. The sequence continues at coordinate 4,757 of NZ_SJWV01000179.1, read as the reverse complement.
GGTCAGAGTAGCGGCGCGGCACTGGTGGCGCTGATGCTAAATCAGTTCGGTGATAATGGTACGCACGTTTCGCTGATGGCTGCGGCTATTCTGGCAGTGATTGCTGCCTGTGTCAGTGGTTTACGTATCACTCAGCCACGATCCAGGGCATAAAAAAAGCGCGTCGATCAGGACGCGCTTTTTAGTATTTACTTCATATTACTTCAGGTATTCACCCGTACGCAGAGCTTCAATTCGTTTATCCAGCGGCGGGTGAGTCATGAACAACTCACTGAGCGATTTCGACTTACCGTTAATGCAGAAAGCCATCATGCTGGTTGCTTCTTGCGGTTCATAGCTGGTTTTCAGGCGCTGCAGCGCGGCAATCATTTTCTCGCGACCAACCAGTTTTGCCGAACCGGCATCAGCATGGAATTCACGATGACGCGAGAACCACATGGTGATAATGCTCGCCAGAATACCAAACACCAGTTCCAGAACCGTTGCAACCGCAAAGTAGATCAGCGGGTTGCCGTTGCTCTCTTCACCTTCATCACGATTTCCGCCCATAAAACCCGCGGCAAGCTGCGCCAGAATACGGGAAATAAAGATAACGAAGGTGTTCACCACGCCCTGAATCAGCGTCATGGTGACCATATCACCATTGGCGATGTGGCTGATTTCGTGAGCAATTACCGCCTCGGCTTCATCCGGGCTCATGTTCTGCAGCAAACCGGTGCTGACAGCAACCAGAGAGGCATCACGGCGCGCACCGGTTGCAAAAGCGTTGATGTCCGGCGCATGGTAGATAGCCACTTGCGGCATAGCGATCCCTGCCTGACGAGCCTGGGTTGCTACAGTATTAACCAGCCAACGTTCCCTTTCGTTACGCGGTTGCTCGATCACTTCCCCGCCAACAGATCGTAATGCCATCCATTTGGACATCAGAAGCGAAACGAAGGAACCACCAAAACCGAACAGCAAGGCCATGATCATCAGCCCCTGAACGCTGCTCGACTGTATCCCTGTCAGGCTCAGTACCAGCCCGAAAACGACCATTACGGCCAGGTTCGTTAGCAGGAAGAGCGCGATTCGCATCATAATTTTCTTTTTACCTCAGTTTAACAAAACGCAATATGCGATACCCACATCGTATGGGTTACGCGACTATTTTCAAGTCTGGATAGTGCGTAAGTCACCAGAAAGACACAACTTTACATTTTGTAGCATCTGATTTACGGCATCTTGCCGCTGTTAAAAAATCAGGCACAATTTCTTGTGCCTGATTGATATTACTTGACGGGAGCGGGTTGTTCCGCGGGTCTGGCTTTTTCAAGCTTCGCCAGATCGAGTGCGATATTCACCGTCTCATCCAGATAAGGATCCGGCTCCTGGTAATCTTTCGGTAGATCATCCAGCTTCTTCAACTCCGGTTTACCTTCGCGTTTAAAGCGTTCGTTCAAACGCGCCAGACGCGTCGCATCATCTTCATTATTCTCTTTCTCACGCACAGCGTAGTTCAGAGAAACGATATTGCGCTTGTCCTTCATAGCGTTGAAGCGCGCGATATCCTTCATGATGTTCTGGAACTCAGGATCTTTCGCGATACGCGCATTATGTTCCTTCAGCAGCTCCGGCCCAAAGGCCGTTAAATCGCCTGATTTCACATAAGTCGCGGCATCAATGCTATCCCACGGCAGCGCGTTATCTTCGAATTTCTCACCCGTTTCCGTTTCTTCATTACCCGTCGGCATGATGATGTCTGGCGTTACGCCTTTACGTTGCGTACTGCCGCCGTTAACGCGATAGAATTTCTGGATCGTGTACTGCACAGAACCCAGCGCTGGCCATTCAGGACGTAACATCTGATCGTAAATACGGTTCAATGAACGGTATTGCTGAACGGTGCCTTTACCAAACGTCGGTTCACCCACAACCAGCGCACGACCGTAATCCTGCATTGCCGCGGCAAAGATTTCTGAAGCCGAAGCACTGAAACGGTCAACCAGTACCACCAGCGGGCCTTTATAGAACACCTGCCCGTCGGTATCGCTGTCTTCACGAACCTTGCCGTTGTTATCGCGGACCTGAACAATGGGACCCGCAGGAATAAACAGACCTGAGAGCGATACCGCTTCGGTCAACGCCCCACCGCCATTGCTACGCAGGTCGATGATCACACTGCTGACATTCTGTTTTTCCAGTTTCTGCAGTTGAACTTTGACATCGTCTGTCAAACCCACATAGAAGCCCGGAATATCCAGCACGCCGACTTTCTCTTTACCGACGGTCTTCACCGACATTTTAACCGCGCGGTCTTCGAGACGAATACGTTCACGGGTCAATGTTACAGTGCGGGTCTTGGTCCCTTTACCAGCAGGTAAAATTTCCAGACGAACTTTACTGCCCTTCGGCCCTTTAATTAAGGCAACCACATCATCAAGACGCCAGCCAATCACGTCAACCATCGGCTTGCCTGTTTGACCAACACCGACAATTTTGTCACCAACGCTGATAGCTTTACTCTTCGCTGCCGGACCACCTGCCACCATCGAATTGATAACGGTGTAGTCATCATCCATTTGCAGCACTGCGCCAATACCTTCCAGCGACAAACTCATTTCAGTGTTGAACTGTTCGGTATTACGCGGGGAAAGATAGTTGGTATGCGGGTCGATTTCACGCGCAAACGCCGTCATTGCCAGCGAGAAAACATCTTCGCTGTTGGTTTGCGCCAGACGACGAATGGCAAATTTGTAGCGGCGTGTCAGGGTTTCACGAATTTCTTTATCCGTTTTTCCTGCCAGCTTCAGGCTTAACTCGTCGAATTTGACTTTACTGTCCCACAGCGCGTTCAACTCAGCCTCGTTTTTCGGCCAGGGCGCTTTGCTGCGGTCAAGGTTATAAGTGTCGTTGCCGGTGAAATCCATCGGCTTTTCCAGTACCGACAAAGCGTACTGGTAACGCTCAAAACGGCGCTTTTGCGCCAGATTGTAGAGATCGTAGAAAACGTCGAGTTTGCCTGAACGCAGTTCATCGCCTAACTCGGTTTTCTTTTTCGCGAACTGTTCAACATCGCTTGCCAGCAGCACGTTGTGGCTGTAATCGAGCAGATTCAGGTAGCGGTCAAAGATTTTGGCCGAAAATGCCTGATCGAGGTCGAACTGGCGATAATGAGAACGGGTGAAGCGCGACGTTACGCGCTCACTTACCGTCGCATGCTGCGTCTCTTCCTTTAATACCGGAATTTGATCAGCACGCGTGATATCTTCTACAGCGAAGGTCTGGCCTGCTATTGCAAGCAGGCCAGCTAACGCGGTAAGCCTAAAAAACATGTTCATGCCTGGCCCGGCCTCCGTTTCAGAACACCAGGTGTTCTGCGCGCACAATCAAAGACATACCCGAATTCAGCTGGACGCGGACGCCGTCTTTGGTGATTTCTAATACGGTGGCATCCATCGCGTTTTGACCCGCTTTCACCTTCAGAGCTTGTCCGACAGTCAGAGCTGAAATGTCAGAAACCGGGGTGTGCTGTTCTTCGCGAGGTGCTTTTACTGTTTTTGGCGCTTTCTCTACCGGCTTTTGCGCACGAGGTTTACGTTCAGCGCCTTCTTTGCGGCGTGGCGTGGTCGGACGTGGCTTGCGTTCGCGGCGCGGTGCGTCTTCTTTCTCACCAGCAGCTGCGGCAGCTTCGCGTTTTTTCGCTTGCTGTTCAGCACGCTGTGCCTGAACACGCGCTTTCGCTTCTTCAAGCTGCTTGCGAGCATGCTCTACATGTTGCTCGTCCAGCTCACCGCATGGGTTGCCGTCAAGATCGACACGCGTTGCGCCGGGTTTAACACCGTAAAGATAACGCCAGCTCGAAGTGTAGAGACGTAAAGCGGATCGTAATTGCGTTTTGCTCAGGTTCATTTCCCCGGCAACACGATCGACCAAATCCTGAAAAATACCGATTTTCAGCGGACGCGCTTCACCTTCCGCACTGAAACAGTGGGGAAAACGTTCGGCCAGAAACGCGATTACTTCTTTACTGCTATTCAACTTAGGTTGATTTTCCATGAAATTTCCTGATTACAACGGACGTAGCCAACAAGCGCAGGCATGAACAGGCGTCATTATAATGACGCTACCAGTAAATGCTACGTTATCCGTTGATTATCCTGCGACGCTCGCAAAGAATTTTTTGTAATCCGTCGTTGCAAGCACTTTTTCAAGCTGTGCCACAAGCTGACGTAAGCCTTGCTCGTCCTCGTCTGTAAAGCGACCGAAGACGGTACTATCGATGTCGAGAACACCAATAATCTGATTTTTCACCACCAGCGGCAGAACAATTTCAGAATTACTCGCCGCATCACAGGCAATATGCCCGTCAAACGCGTGAACATCCTCGATACGCTGCACTTGATTGCGGGCAACCGCAGTGCCGCACACCCCGCGCCCGACGGGTATCCGGACACAGGCAATTTTGCCCTGAAATGGTCCGAGTACCAGTGTATCGTCCTCAAGCAAATAAAAACCTGCCCAGTTTACGTCAGTGAGACGCTCGTATAACAACGCACTGGTGTTCGCAAGCGTTGCCAGAAAACTGGTTTCTCCTGCCATCAGCGCGTTAAAGTCGCGATTTAAATCCGCGTAAAATTCTGTTTTGTTCATTATATAATCACTTGGTTGTCTTACCTGGAACTGCCAGCCTATTAAAATAAGCATTAAATGCGTTAATGCTCAAGATCATTCCCATCATGGGTTAATATTAATGTTAATTCTTATTACATCTGGCA